>NZ_DASVUM010000187.1:0-48986 GCF_036387035.1 Pseudomonas sp.
AGGAGCCGGCTTGCTGGCGAACGCGGTGGGTCAGCTGCAGAGATGTTGACCGATCCAACGTATTCGCCAGCAAGCCGGCTCCCACAGTGAAGGTGCTTCTCAATACTGACGGGCCTTGGCCAACGCCGCTGTTTGCCGCTCATACGCCTGGGCCGTGGTGCCCGTGGTCGACACCTGCGCCACGCCCACGCGCCACCACGACAGGTAGCCGTGAATCATGGTTTTAGGCAGCACCTTAATGTCGATCAGCGTCGAAACCGTCTGCGTGCGCGCATCGGCCAGTGCCGCTTCGAGCTCCCGGGCGTTGCTGACCTTGTAGGTTTTGCAGCCATAGGCCGCAGCACTCATGGCGAAATCCACCGGCACGAAGTCACCGTCCAACTGCCCGGTCTCGGGATTGCGGTAGCGAAATTCCGTGCCGAAACTGCCCATGCCGTTGCCCATCTGCAAATTATTGATGCAACCGAAGGCCATGTTGTCCAGCAGCACCACGTTGATCTTGCGCCGCTCCTGAATCGAGGTGGCCAGTTCCGAGTGCAGCATCATGTAGGAACCGTCACCAACCAGCGCATACACCTCACGCTCTGGCGCCGCCATTTTTACGCCCAACGCGGCGTTGACCTCATAGCCCATGCACGAATAACCGTACTCAACGTGGTAACTGTCCACGCTGGTGCTGCGCCATGCCCGCTGCAAATCGCCGGGCAGACTGCCGGCCGCTGCGACGATCACTGCGTCCGCAGGCAATTGTTGGTTGAGTACGCCCAGCACCCGGCTCTGGGTCAGGCACGAGCCGGTCATCTCGATGAAATCGCGCAGCACCTGCGGATCGAGATGGCCGCTGACTTCCGGCTCGAAATCCTCGGCCTGGTATTCCACGGCGTACAGGCGATCCACTTCTGCCTTCAGCGCCGCCCTTGCTTCCTGAGGCTGATGACCCCACTGCGCGCGGTAATCACCCAATTGGTCCGCCAGAGACCGAAGCGCCAGGCGCGCATCGGCCAGCACTTGCACGCCATCGAGCTTCTGCACGTCGAACGCGCCGACGTTGAGGTTGAGGAACTGCACGTCAGGGTTCTGAAAGAGGGATTTGGACCCGGTGGTGAAGTCGCTGTAACGGGTGCCGACGCCGATGATCAGGTCCGCTTCCCGCGCCAGAGTGTTGGCCGCCAGGGTGCCGGTCTCGCCGATGCCGCCCATGTTGAGCGGATGGGCCGAGACGATGGCGCTCTTGCCGGCCTGGGTTTCACTGAACGGAATGCCGAAGCGCTCGGCAAACGCCTGCAGTTCGGCGGCCGCGCCGGAATAGCGCACGCCGCCGCCACAGATCAGCAGCGGTTTGCGTTTGCCTTTGAGCAGCGTCACGGCGTCGTTGAGCATCGCTTCGGTGGGCGGACGGCGGTCGAGGCGGTGCACGCGTTTTTGCAGAAAGCTGTCGGGATAATCGTAAGCTTCGGCCTGCACATCCTGAGGCAGCGCCAGGGTCACGGCACCGGTTTCGGCGGGGTCGGTGAGCACGCGCATGGCGTTGAGGGCCGCGCTCATCAGTTGCTCGGGCCGGTTGATGCGGTCCCAGTATTTGCTCACGGCTTTGAAAGCATCGTTGGTGCTGATGCTGAGGTCGTGAAATTGTTCGATCTGTTGCAGCACCGGATCGGGCTGGCGACTGGCGTAGACATCGCCAGGCAATAACAACAGTGGAATGCGGTTGGCCGATGCGGTGGCGGCGGCAGTGAGCATGTTGGCGGCGCCGGGGCCGACCGATGAGCTGCATGCGTAGACCTTGCGCCGCAGGTGCTGCTTGGCGAACCCCATGGCGGCGTGGCACATGCCTTGTTCGTTGCGGCCCTGATGCACGATCAAATCGCCGCTGTCCTGCTCAAGCGCCTGGCCCAGGCCCAGCACATTGCCGTGACCGAAAATAGTGAACACCCCGGCGACGAACTTGCTCTGCACGCCGTCGACTTCGACGTACTGGTTATCGAGAAACTTCACCAGGGCCTGGGCCATGGTCAATCGAGTCGTGGTCATGCTTGCACCTTGTTGTTATTAGAGGTGTTGAAGCCCTGCTGTGCTGACTCCGCTGTTGGCGGGCTCACTACACGATCTGTGGGAGCCGGCTTGAGGGCGAATGCGGTGGGTCAGTCAACATATCTGGCACTGATCAACCGCGTTCGCCAGCAAGCCGGCTCCTACGGAGCGAACCCTCGCCAGCGCGTCCGTACAGGCCCAAACGAATATCGGCGTTGGACGCGTGTTACTTGGCCGTCGGCATGCTGAATTCCGCGCCCTTGGCGATGCTGTCCGGCCAGCGCTGCATGACGCTTTTGTAGCGGCTGTAAAAGCGCAGGCCTTCTTCGCCGTAGGCATGGTGATCCCCGAAAAGCGAGCGTTTCCAACCGCCGAAGGAATGCCAGGCCATCGGCACCGGGATCGGCACGTTGATGCCCACCATGCCGACCTTGATGTTGCGCGCAAACGCGCGGGCGATGCCGCCGTCGCTGGTGAAACAGGACACGCCGTTGCCGAACTCATGGGCGTTGATCAGCTCGACCGCCGAGGCGAAATCAGGGACGTGGACGATGCCCAGCACCGGCCCGAAGATTTCTTCTTTATAGATGGTCATTTCCGGGGTCACGTCATCAAACAGCGTGGCACCGACGAAAAAGCCCGCTTCGGCCCCCGGCACCGTGAAATGACGCCCGTCGACGATCAGTTTCGCGCCTTCCTGCACGCCCTGGGCGATGTAGCCTTCGACCTTGGCCTTGTGCACCGCCGTGACCAGCGGGCCCATGTCCGAATCGGCGTTCATGCCGTTGCCCACCTTGAGCGCATCGATGCGCGGCAGCAGCTTATCGATGAGTTTCTGCCCCACGTCACCCACCACCACGGCGATGGAGATCGCCATGCAGCGCTCGCCCGCCGAGCCGTAAGCCGCGCCGATCAGGGCGTCAGCGGCCTGATCGAGGTCGGCATCGGGCATCACGATCATGTGGTTCTTCGCACCGCCCAACGCCTGCACGCGCTTGCCGTGGGCCGTGCCCTGTTGATGAATGTACTCGGCGATGGGCGTGGAGCCGACGAACGAAATCGCCTCAATGCCCTTGTGCTGCAACAAGGCATCCACCGCGACTTTGTCGCCCTGCACCACGTTGAACACGCCATCCGGGAGCCCGGCCTGCTTGAGCAGGCGCGCCATCAGCAGGCTCGCCGACGGGTCGCGCTCGGACGGCTTGAGAATGAAGCAGTTGCCGGTGACCAGCGCCATGGGGATCATCCACAGCGGCACCATCACCGGGAAGTTGAACGGCGTGACGCCCGCGCACACGCCCAGGGGCTGACGCAGGTTCCAGTTGTCGATGCCGCCGCCGATGTTGTCGCTGTAGTCGCTTTTCAACAGGCTCGGCGCGCCACAGGCGAATTCGACGATCTCGATGCCACGGACCACTTCGCCCTTGGCGTCGGAAAACACCTTGCCGTGCTCACGGCAAATGATGGCCGCCAGCTCGTCATGATGCTGATCGAGCAGCTCCTTGAACTTGAACATCACCCGCGCCCGTCGCAGGGACGACTGATCGGCCCAGGCCGGAAAAGCGGCCTGCGCTGCAGCGACGGCTTCGTCAACGGTTTTCTGCTCGGCCAGCGCTACGCGGCCCTGCACGGCACCGGTTGCAGGATTAAACACGTCGCTGAAACGCTCGGCGCTGTCGTGCACCTCGCCGTTGATGTAGTGGCCGATGATCGGGGCAGTGTTCATTGCGGGGCTCCTGCAAAAAAAGGGGATTACAAGTCGAGCAGCCAACTGTGCTGCGGATCGTTGTGAAATTGCCAGGCGCGTTTCGGTCCGGCCATCACGTTCAAATAATAGGATTCGTAGCCATACGGCACGCTGACCGGGTGGTAACCCTTGGGCACCGTGACCAGATCGTTGTTCTCCACGGCCATGGCCTGATCGATGCTGCGGTCGTCGGTGTACACGCGCTGGAACACATAGCCTTGGGGCGGGTTGACCTGATGGTAATAGGTTTCTTCGAGGAAGCTCTCGTGGGGCAGGTCGTCCTTGTCGTGCTTGTGCGGCGGGTAGCTCGACGAGTGACCGGAAGGCGTGCGCACTTCCACCACCAGCAGCGAATGCGCAGGCTCGGAATCGGGAAGGATGTCGCACACGTACCGGGTATTGGCCGCCCTGCCGCGCACGCTGCGTTTCATCGTGTCCGGGGTGATGAGCCGCGCCGGCAAATTACCGGAGGCATTACCCGGCGCGGCGCACACAGCGATCTGCACCGCGCTCAACGCCGTGACTTCGGCCTGACTGCCCGGCGGCAGGTACACCGCGAAGGGCGATTTATCCTCGAACACTGATTGCCGGTCGCCGAGGTTTTCCCAGCTGAAACTGCCCTGCCCCGGCGCTTCGCCACTGACGCTGACGCGGCCGCTGAGCAGCACCAGACAGATTTCCTTGTCGCCGGCGTTCACCGGCAGACGTTCGCCAACGCTCAATCGGTGGGCGGAGAAACCCACGTACGTCAGCACGCCGTCCGCCAGCGCTACCACATCGCGCCCTTCGGGCTTGCTCTTGACCAAGAGGTTCATGTTCACAGGCTCCTGTGTTCAGGCGATTGTTGAGGCGTGTGCTGCAGTTGCGCGGCGGACAGCAACGTTCGCAGCGTTTCATAGCCCTTTTTGGCGTAGGCGTAACTCGGCGCAACGGCCGGGTCCTGTTCGGCCTCGACCACCAGCCAGCCTTGGTAACCGGCCTGCATCAGCACCTCCAGCAGCGCAGCGAAATCGATGTCGCCGTCGCCGGGCACCGTAAAGGTGCCATTGACGATGCAGTCCGGAAAGCTCCAGAGGTTGTTGCGCGCCAGTTGCACCACCGGTTTGCGCACGTCCTTGAAATGCACATGGCAGACGCGGCTGACGTGTTTGCTCAATACCTGCAGCGGGTCGCCCCCGCCCATGTAGCAGTGACCGGAATCGAACAGCAGGCCAACCTCGTCGCCGGTCAGCGCCATCAGCGTGTCGATGTCCTCCGGCGATTCGACGTACGCGCCCATGTGGTGGTGATAGGCCAGACGCACGCCTTGGGACAGGGTGAACCGCGCCAGCTCGGTGAGTTTGTCGGCGTAGGCCTGCCAGGCACTGGCGCTGTGCAAGCGCGGCCGCTCGACCAGACGAATGCGCTGGCCCTGAATGGAATCGGCGACTTCACCGTAGACCAACACCGTCGCGCCGTTGTGTTTTAGCAGCTCGACGTGGCTGGCAATGGCGTCGATCTCTTCGGCCGCGGAGCGACTGGCGAGTCGCCCGGAATACCAGCCCGACACCAGCGCCAGTTCATGGGGACGCAACACATCGGCAACGCCCTGGGCATCTTTCGGAAATTTGCCGTTGAGTTCGAAGCCTGCGTAACCGATTTCCTTGCCCTCACTGAGCGCAGTGCTCAGCGGCGTTTCCCCGCCGAGGGCCGGCAGGTCGTCGTTGCTCCAGGATATCGGGTTGATGCCAATTCGGATTACGGAAGCGGGCATGGCTGCACCTTTATTGTTTTATGACGTTCGACCGAGCACTCGGTCCAGACGCTACGTTCAGACGTCGAGTCCAGCATCAGGCCCGGGCGTCGCGCCAGGATTCGATCAGGAAACCGAAGTTGCTTTGCACTCGATTGATCAGGTCCGCGTCGTCGACTTCCCCCTCCAGCCAGGCGCGGCTGGGTTCATGAAAGATCGTGCGGCCGACAGCGAAACCCCGGCAGGTGGTGCTGTTTGCCGCCTCGCGAAAGCCGGCCGCGAGGGTTTCGGCGGGGGCGTTCAGCCCCAGCAACACCACGCCCCGGCAATACGGATCGCGCTCGTGTATCAGCGCGTCGAGCTGTTCCCAGACCTGCGCCGGTTGCGATTCGATTTTCCACCAGGCCGGGTAGATGCCGAGGTTGTACAGGCGCTTGAGGGAACGGTAGATCACGTCCGGATGGGGCGAAGGATGATCCTTGGGCGGAATGACTTCCAGCAGCAGCTCGTGACCGCTCACCAGCGAGGCCTGATAAAGGCCCAGCAGTTGAGCCTCCTGCTCAAGACGCAGCATCGGCTCGTCGTCAGGGTGGTATTGCACCAGGCACTTGATGATCTGCTCTTCGGGCCAGGCCTGCAGGGTACTCCCGACCGAACGGCCGTGCTCGAACGCCAACGGGCGCGAGCCCTGCACTTCCACCGGTCGGGCTATCCACCAGCCGCGCCCACTGGCCGCATTCAGTGAATCCTGACCAAAGCGCTGATCGGCGAGCAAACCGACATCCGCCGCGATGCCGCGTTTCTGTAAATCAGCCTCGACCCGCGCGACCGCCTGGACAAACAGCTGCTTGAGCTGGCTGACGCACGCCGGATCGCGTCCGGCCTTTTGCGCCAGCTCCACCAATTGCCCGCGATGATCGAAGGCGAAAATGAACAGTTGTTGCCATGCGCGACGGGCCACGCTGACGCGGTGCAGACGTTGCAAAACCGGGTCTTGATCGGGTCGCGTAATCGGCACCGGGCTGTTGAACAGGTATTCCAGCTCGGCCAGGGTCGGCATCGCCGGTGCGCAAGCATGCCGCGACACCACCAACCCGCCGCAGGCATTGGCCAGCTGGCAGCAGCGCTCGTCGCTTTCATCGTTGAGCCAACCCTTGAGAAAGCCCGACATGAACGCGTCGCCCGCACCCAGCACGTTCAGCACTTCTACGCGGACGCCGGGATAGAGGGCGCCGTCTTCGAGCTTCTCGGGAATGGCGCCGTGAATCACCGTGCAACCTTGCGGCCCGAGCTTTACGACCAGCGTTGCCGCCGTGAGCGAGCGCACCCGACGCAAGGCGCTGAGCAAGTCGGTCGAGCCGCCCGCGATAAGGAATTCTTCTTCGGTGCCCACGATCAGGTCGAAGCGCGGGAGGATGCGCTGCACGTGCTGGCTGACGGTGTCATCGGCGACAAAGCGGGTTTCCCCGTCAGCCTTGCCGGCCAGACCCCACAGCACTGGGCGGTAATCGATGTCGAGGACGCGTTTGACGTTGTGTTTTTCGGCGTAATCCAGCGCCTGGCTGCTGGCGCGGAACACCTGATCAGTGGAGAAATGCGTGCCGGTGATCAGCAGCGCCTTGCTGGAGGCGATCTGCGCTTCATGGACGTCTTCCGGCTGCAGCGCCATGTCGGCGCAATTCTCGCGGTAGAAGACTAATGGAAAGGTTTCGCGGTCCTTGATGCCGAGCAGGACCATGGCGGTCAGGCGTTCGGCGTCGACCCTGATGCCGCTGACGTCGCAGCCCTCCCGCGCCAGGGATTCAACCAGGAAACGGCCCATGTGATCATCGCCGACGCGGGTCAGCATGGCCGACTTCACACCCAGGCGGGCGGTCCCGAAAGCTATATTGGCGGAGGAGCCGCCGAGGTATTTGGCGAAACTGCTGACGTCCTCCAGACGCGCGCCGATCTGCTGCGCGTAAAGATCGACGCCCAGCCGCCCGAGACAAATGACGTCCAGCTGACGCCCAGTGGCAAAACGAGTCTGGCCCATGCCGGCCCCTCTTCTTTTATTGTTATGAGTTTGAGTGCTGTGCGCCCGGCAGCAAGGGGTGCTTACGGCGAGTGCGTGGGTGCAGACTAGAACGGCGCCGAGGCTTGATCAATGAATTTTTCTAAATTATTTTCAGGTGGAATATTTATTCCACTTTGCATTGCGGGTCGCAGCCTGCAAAACTGGCTGCCTGTCCTTACAAAACCGCCACACCACCACCCGCCAAAGGATTCGCCCGTATGCCCAGCCTCAATCAGCCTGGCTCGCCCGACACCGGAGCCGACAGTGCAACCGCCGTCACTGCCGCCCCGGAGACCGCCGACGCATTGCTCAAGCTGATCACGGCCGAATACGAAAGCCTGCCACGCCAGCTCAAGCGTATTGCCAGTTACATGAGCCAGCAGAGCGACCGGATCATGGTCGACCGCATCAGCGACATCGCCCGGGAATGCGAAGTGCACCCGTCGGCCATCGTGCGGTTCTCCCAGCGCTTTGGCTTCAGTGGTTTCAGCGAAATGCAGGCGCTGTTCCGCGAGGCCTACACCCATAAAGCCACGCCGGTGCAAAACTACCAGCAACGTATCCGCAGCATGATCGCCAACAAATCGCAGAAGGCCAACGCGGGCGACCTCGCCCGCGAATGCGTCAATGCCACCCTCTCGGGGCTCGAACGACTGGCGCTGGAACTGGACGACGAGGCCTTCGAGAAAGCCGTGGACCTGGTGGTCAATGCCGACAACATCTACGTGGTCGGGGTGCGCCGCTCGTTCGCCGTCGCCGATTACCTGGTCTACAACCTGCAGCACACCAACAAGCGCATCCACCTTGTTTCCGGCCTCGGCGGAAGTTACCGGGAGCAGATGCGCAGCGTGCGCGCCAACGATCTGGTGATCGCCATCAGTTTCACGCCCTATGGCAAGGAAACGCAGCACTGCCTGCGCATTGCTCAGCATCATCAGGCCAAGACGTTGATCATTACCGACAGCAACCTTTCCCCGCTGGCCAAGCGCGCCAACGCTGTGCTGCTGGTCAACGAAGGCAGCTCGTTCGCGTTTCGCTCACTCAGCGCCACGCTGTGTTTGTGCCAGGCGCTGTTTATCGCCGTCGCCTATCGCCTGGAGCTGAAGGTGGACGAGATGTCAGAACAGGGCGGTTTCGAGGACTGAAGACTGACCATCCTATACAAAGCCGACGAACTGTATAACTTTGGTATAGCTTTTTAATATCAGCTGCGTGATGATTCTGCGCTGCAAATGGAACACGCATCTGAGCTGCTTTTCGCTCGCAAGGTCATGGATCAGGACCACACCTCTTCCACTTGCCCTGAGCCGCCATTATGTTTTTCGACTCGTCCAAGAATAAAACCATCCAGGACCTGCAACTGACCGTCGCCCATCAGGCCAGCCTGCTGGAAGCCATCAATCGCTCGATGGCCAGTATCGAATTCGATCTGAACGGTGTGGTGCTCAAGGCAAACGACAACTTCTTCAACACCATGCGCTACCGGCCCGAGCAGGTCATCGGCAAGGAACATCGCCTGTTCTGTACGCCAGAGCACGCCCGCAGCCCTGAGTACGCGCAGTTGTGGACGCGCTTGCGCAACGGCGAGTTCGTGACCTCGACGTTCCAGCGCGTCGCGGGCGATGGCAGCACGGTGTGGCTGGAGGCCAGCTATAACCCGGTCAGGGATTCGGATGGCAAGGTCATCCGGGTGGTGAAGTACGCGATGGACGTGACCGCCAATCTGCAGGCGGAGAGCGAAACGCGCAATAAATTACACGCCATCGACCGCGCCATGGCGGTGATCGAGTTCAATCTGGACGGCACGATCATCGCCGCCAACGACAACCTGTTGCGCTTGCTGGGTTACAGCCGCCAGGAGCTGCTGGGCAAGAACCACAAGACGCTCTGCCCGCCGGAAGTCGCCAACAGCGCCGAGTACCAGGATTTCTGGCGTCGGTTGAACAAGGGCGAGTTTTTCAGCGACCAGTTCAAGCGCGTCGGCAAGCATGGTCAGACGCTCTGGCTGGAAGCGTCCTATAACCCGGTGTACGACGCCGCCGGTAAGCTGTGGAAAGTGGTCAAGTTTGCGTCGGACGTGACCGCGCGCATCGAGAAGCACGAGCAGGACTCCCACAGCGCTGCCCAGGCTTATCACATTTCGGTGCAGACGCAGAAGTACGCCGAGCAAGGCACGCAGGTGATCCAGCAGGCGGCCAGCGAGATGCGGCAGATTTCGCAGAATATCGATGATTCGTCGAGGATCATTGGCCAGTTGGGTGAGCGGTCCGAGCAGATTACGGCGATCGTCAATACGATACGCAGCATTGCCGATCAGACCAATTTGCTGGCACTGAACGCGGCGATCGAGGCGGCCCGTGCCGGGGATCAGGGTCGTGGTTTTGCGGTGGTGGCCGATGAGGTCCGGCAACTGGCGGGGCGCACGAGCCGTTCGACGCAGGAAATTTCCGAGATGATTCAGGTGATTCAGAACGAGACGCGGCAGGCGATCGTGAGTATGGACAACACCCGAAGCACGGCGGTCAAGGGTGTGGACCTGGCGGATCAGGCCGGCGAGGCGATTGTGCAGATCAGTTCCGGGACGAATGATGCGGTGGATGCGGTGAGGATGTTTGCCGGTCGGGATTGATCTTTAACGTCAACAGCGTCTGCCTGGGGGCAGACTGTTTCGCCTTCGGCGAGTTACTTGATAAAGCCCAAGTAACCAAGGGCTTGTGCTCCCGGTTAGGCCCCTCCTGCGTCGGGGTTCCTTCACTCCGGTCCCGCTCCGTGGGCCCGCGCCGAACGGACATCCATGTCCTGACGGCGCTCTCGCCGCATCCATGCGGCTCGGCCCACTGCGCGACACCTGCGTTCAGCCTGCACCCAAGTCGCGTTTGGCGGTGTCTGGAAGTTCTGCGTATGAAGATCAAAGGCGGATCAAGGGCTTCCCGGCTAATGCCGGTCCCACACAGATTGTCTGAAAACCAGATAGCTGGCCGCTAACCATAAAATGCTGATCGTTCCCACGCTCCGCGTGGTAACGCCGTTTGGGACGCTCCGCGTCGTCTGCGTTCAGCCTGCACCCACGTCGCGCCTGGCGGTATTGGGACCTTCTGCGTATGAAGATCAAAAGCGGATCAAGAGCTTCTCGGCTAAAGCCGGTCCCACTGACTGCATGAACACTCACTGTAGGAGCCGGCTTGCTGGCGAACGCGGTGGATCAGTTGCAGAGATATTGACTGACTCAACGCGGTCGCCTACCCGCCGGCTTTTACAGGCTAATGCAGGTGGCGGTTATTGCAGATCTACACCTGCCCTTCGTTTTTCTTGCGCATGGCCTTGGCGCGTTTTTCCAATACCACGTAAACCACCAGCGCGAGCATCAGCGGGATGAGGAAGTAGATCACGCGGTACCCAATCAGCGCAGCCAGCAGTTGGCCTTTGCTGAATTGGTGTTGCATCAGTGTGATGAAGACCGTTTCCAGCACGCCAAGCCCGGCCGGGATGTGGGCGATGACGCCGGCAATGCTGCTGATCAGCAGTATCCCGAGCACGGCCGGGTAGAAGGCTTTTTCAGGCAGCAGCACGTAGATCAGCAGCGCCATCAGGCCCCAGTTCAGCGCGCCCAGCAAGGCTTGGCGCATTGCCTGGTTCAGCGATGGCAGCACCAGTTTTTGCTTGCGAAAGGTCCAGGTGCGCTTTTTGGAGAAGCGGCAGGCGAGAAAGTACGACAGGCAGATCCCAAGCAGTACAAAGCCGATCAGTTGCAGCGTGGTGTCGCCAATCTTCCAGCCTTCCGGCAGGTCGACAAAGTCGCCCGCAAATACAAACCCGGCCAGCAGCATGTAACCCAGCCAGTTGGTAATCAGGCTCAGGCTGAGGATGCGCGTGATGGTCGGTACGTCCAGCCCCAGCCGGGAATACAGCCGATAGCGCAGCGCAATGCCGCCGACCCACGAACTCAGGTTGAGGTTGAAGGCATAGCAAACGAAGGTCACCGGGATGATCTGTTTTACCGACAATTTGTGTTCGGTGTAACGCCGGGCGAGGACGTCGAAGCCGCAATAGGTCAGGTAACTGCCCGCGGCGATGACGAACCCCAGCGCCAGGGTGCTGGCTTTGTAGGACTCCAGCGCATGCATCACCTCGTTCCAGTCGAGGTTTTTCATCAGCGTGAACAGCAATACCGGCACGGCAATGAAAAAGAACAAGGTGAACGCGCGCTTGGCCCACGTCAGCCACGGTCGATTCTTGCCTGCGTCGGCAGGTTTCTGCTCGTGAGCAGAGGTTTGGGAGACACCGCTCATAGGGATTTCTCCTGATCGGGCGACAGTTCGGTTTTAAGCGCGGCGGCTTCCGGCAGCGTTTCCGGCGCCCGCAAGGGTTTCAAGCGTGGGCCGTGTACCGGGAACAGGCCGGCAATCGCCGGGAAGTGGCGCAGGAAGTGGAAGCTGAGGAAGATCATCGGCGCGCGCCACCACTGCCCTTTCGCCAGGCCCTTCAGATTGACCTGTTTACTGTGGGCGACGGCCAGATCGCGCAGGTGATCGTGAAGCCGCTGGTTCAGCGCGTGATCGCGAATGAACAGGTTGGCTTCCAGGTTCAGCGCAAGGCTCAGCGGGTCGAGGTTGCTGGAGCCGACGGTTGACCACTCGTGATCGATCAGCGCGACCTTGCCGTGCAACGCGCGTTGTTTGTATTCATGGATGATCACGCCTTCGCGCAGCAACCAGGTGTAGGTCAGGCGCGAGCACACACGCACGAACGGCATGTCCGGCTGGCCCTGAAGGATCAGCGTCACTTTGACCCCGCGTCGGGCGGCATTGCGCAGTTCGCGCAGAAACCGGTAGCTGGGGAAGAAGTAAGCATTGGCGATGGTGATGCGCTGAGTCGCGTTGCGCATCGCCAGCAAGTACTGCTCTTCAATGTCCGTGGTGTGATGGCGATTGTCGCGCTCGGCGAGCAGCATCCGTGCGCTGCCGGCCTGCCGGGTCACCGGTTTGAGCGGCGTGAACGTCTTGCGCACTGCCGGACCGAGCATGGCCAGCGTCGAGCGATAGATGTCGGCGACAATCGGCCCGCGCACCAGCACGGCGTAGTCCTGCTTGGCAGTGATGCCCGTGTCAGCCATGTGATCGACGCTGTAGTTGATCCCGCCCATGAACGACAACTCGCCGTCAATCACCACCACTTTGCGGTGCAGGCGTCGAAACAGGTTGGTGCGCATGCCCATCAACTTCGGGCGCGGGTCGAACAACTGAACCTGCACGCCGGCTTCGATCATCTTGCTGACGAACTCGGTGCTCAGGTCGCTGGTGCCGTAGTCGTCCACCGTGATGACCACGCGAACACCGCGGCTGGCGGCTTCAATCACCGCCTGCTGCAAGCCCTCGCCCACGCGGTCTTCAAAAATGATGAACGTCTCGATCAACACTTCCTCACGCGCGGCACGTATGGCATCGAACACACGGGCGAAAAAGTCTTCGCCATTGATCAACAACTCCACCGAGTTGCCGTCCCGCCAGATACCGCACATGGCGCTCATGCCCTTCATAGCCTTCATAGCGTTACCTCCACCGCCAAAGGCGCATGATCGGAAAGGTGCGACCAGGGACGATTGGACATCACCCTGGGCGACCGGATTTGCGCGTTGCGCACGTAAATGCGGTCCAGGCGCAGCAAGGGGAAGCGCGCCGGAAAGCTTTTCGCCGGCGCGCCAAACGATTCAACAAAGACCTCGCGCAGCCCGGCAGGATTCAATACGTCGTCGGCTTTTTGCCGCCAGTCATTGAAATCCCCGGCGACGATCACCGGCGCATCCGCCGGCAAACCCCTGACCAGATCGGCGAGCAATCTCAGCTGCTGCTGTCGATGGACCTCCTTGAGGCCCAGGTGCACGCATACCGCATGCACTTCGCCGACATCCGGCACGTCCAGCACACAGTGCAGCAAGCCGCGCTCCTCGGTGCCGAGAATGGAGATGTCGAGGTTGTCGTGGCGGATGATCGGGTACTTGGACAGCAACGCATTACCGTGGTGGCCGTGGGGATACACCGCGTTGCGCCCGTAGGCGAAGTCTTTCCACATGCTGTCGGCGAGGAACTCGTACTGCGAGGTGGTCGGCCAGTTCTTCACGTTTTGCGCGTGGTCCTGCTGTTCGCCGTGTACTTCTTGCAAGAAGACGATATCGGCGGAGACCGTACGCACCGCATCGCGCAGTTCCGGGAGGATGAAACGTTTATTGAGGAAACCGAAGCCCATGTGCATGTTCATCGTCAGCACGTTGAGGGTGACGGGGGCCGACGCGCGTTGTCGTCGCCCCTTGAGGTCTTCGGTCATCAGGGCACTGGTCACAACGTGGCTCCATGCAAATCGCCTGGCGCAACTTCCAGGTTCTCGGTGAGATTGAAACGTTCAAGCAAGCGGCGCGCGTCGTAGGGCGCGCGGACCTTGATGTCGTTGTCGAAGTAGCAATAAACGTCGCGGGATTTCCGCGCTCTCGGAGTCTTCTCCACGATCAGCCTGGCATCCTTGGGCTGCGTACCCTGCTGCCAGGCATCGAGGCGGTCGCCCCACTGTTTGATCGCCTCGTCGGAATAGCCGCTGGCGTAGAGTTCCTTGTCGCCGTGCAGGCGCACATAGACAAAATCGGTAGCGAGGTCTTCTACATGGGGCCATTTGCCGGCGGTATCAGCCACCACCAGCGCCACTTTGTACTTGCGCAGCAGCGCCACAAACGCCGGCACCAAAAAACTCTCATGGCGGATTTCCACTGCGTGACGCAGGGTCAGACGCGCCGGAATGTCCAGATACCCCGGCTGTTTCAACCGCTCGGCGCACTGGCTCGCGCAGGCCTTCGCGGCTTTACCGTTGTGGGGCAAAAGGGCAAGAAAATGCTCGAAACGCTCGGCATCGAATTTGAAGTTGGGCGCGAATTGCCAGAGGATCGGCCCCAGCTTTTCCTTGAGCTGGAAAAGACCGGAAGCGAAGAAGTTGGCGATGGGCTCATCGATTTCTTTCAGGCGGCGGACATGGGTGATGTAGCGCGGGCCCTTGACGCTGAACACGAACCCCTTGGGCGTATCGTGGTACCAGCGCGCGTACAGGTCAGGCGACTGCAGCGAATAGAACGAGCCATTGATCTCGATGCTGTTCACCGCCCGGGAGGCGAATTTCAGCTCGTTTTTCTGCGCCAGGCCGTCAGGATAGAAATCCCCGCGCCATGGCGTATAACGCCAGCCTGAAATGCCAATCCGTATGTCGCCCATGCCTTTGCTCTCTCATGCCCTGTCGCAACACCTGCCGCGAACTCCCGAACTAGAGATAAGAAGCTTGAGAACCGGGCAGGTTCCCTGGTATTTGGCGGCATGACGGCGAGTCTGGCTGCACGCTCTCCGGCTTCTGTGCTCAGAAGCCCACGGTGGCTCTTTTGGCTTTCTCCCGCGCGCCGCAGACGTTCATCTGGCACCAGCGACGGCGTCCGTTTTTCGAGGTGTCGAGAAATAGCCAGTCGCAGTCGGTCATGGCGCATGCCTTCAAACGCGCCAGATCGCCGGAGGTCAGCAGCGCCGATGCCTGAACCGCCAGCCGGCCGATAAAACCGGCGGTCATCGCGCCCAGGTCATCACCGACGCGCCAGCGCCACATGACACCGGCCGGCGTCGCCACCAGTACGCGCTGACCTGCGGTGTCGGCTAACGCCTGGTTCAACGCATCAAGGCTGGCTTGCTCTGCGCCCTGATCCAGCGCAAGCGGCAAGAGCAGCCGATACAGCGCTTCGCGGAAATCGATCAGTTGGCGGAATGCAGTTACCGTATGCCAGGAAGAACGCTCGACCACGGCCATGAAGTGCTGATGCTCTTCAAGCGTGATAAATCCTGCGTGAAAAAACCAGTGGACGATGTCCTCCAGGCTGCTCAGTTTGTCGATCACCTCCCGCGACCTCGAGCCCGGGCGGCGCCCGTCACAGGTATTGAGAAAGTCCAGCACAGCGGTCCCGCCGACGAGGCGGATGGCGTTGATCTTCAGTTGTCCGATAGACATTGCACGACCTCAGCGTGAAGCGATGAGGGAATGATGGCAGAGAACCACGAGGTTGCTGAAGTTTCGGACGGTTGAGGGTTGGCGGGCGCTGGCCTCCCAGAGATGACCAGCAGTCCTTAGACGGGGTCTACCTCTGCCGTGCGCAGGCGGGTCCGGGCTGCGGAGATTTACATACCAAAAAAATGCCTTGGGAACCCTTTCTCGGATGGGAGCCCAAGCGAGGCGAACGTGCAGCCAGGCAAACCGGGCTTCGTGTCGACGATGTCCGCCACTTGGCGCAGCCACTGCGATCCTGGCCCGATCTGGCGTAGCAGAAACCACATAACGGAAATCAATCCATAGAGACGGCTGAGCGCATTGTGATCCAGCGCCAAGCCTTGAAAGTAGGGCTCCGCCGACAATACCGGTACCGGGTTGGACGCGACTTGGTTCCAAATGCGGGTATGGTGAGCGCTGCGGTTTCGCAGCGTGTTGATCTCCTGCAACCACTCCTTTAATACCTTGGCATTGCTGATACCCAGTCGCGCCGCAATGCGGTTTTGATAGCTTCCTTTAAGGATCTCAAAGTATTTGGAGAGCGTCCCAAAGTCCCAGGCTTCCACGACTACCCAAAAAGGCATGGCTTTTTGGTTCTGCCGGTGCCATTCGATGCAGTCTTCCCGGCTGCGGTTGATTTGCTCTGTTTGCCGGTTCTGCCACTCATTCCAGGTGTTGCGCTGCCTCCCGCGCCGGTCCTGCCAATTTGTGGCTTGCTTTGGGTTGATGAATCGCATGTCCATGTAAGCAAGCGGATCGTGGTATCCCACCTCATGGGCAATGACCGAGCGCATATGAATTTCAATACGCTCGATTGCATCGAGCATCAACTGGCGAAGCTTCTTGTCGAAGAGATAGAGGCCGACGACCGAATCGAAGGATGAGCCCGCCCTAAAGGCATCTTGTCGAAGCGGCTTCAGCGTGGCGTTGCAGAGGGCAACTTGACCGTTCTGATCCCGCACGAACTCCCGTGCCGGAAACCAGAACCCACTGAGCCGGTAATAACCCACCTGCGCGAGCTTGCGCTCGGCACGCAGCGGATCTGCAACCTCCAGACCGCGACTGGCTAGAAGTCTGGCCAGGTCGGCATAGGATCTGAATGGTTTGGGTGGAGCGAGTTGTCGCAACTTCCATGTCCCAGATACGAGAAGGCCCAACCATAGAACCGGACTTGCCGGTACCAGAGGATTGGGCGCAATTGCGGCAAATGTTCCTTCACACCATGCGGTTTGTCAAACGATGCTGCTAACAGGCCGCAGAGCCATTGGCCATTCCGCCAATGGAGAGGGTACGAGAAAGTCGGCTAAAAAGCCCATCTTCACAAGGTGTGAAGATTGTGAAATCCTCGCCACCCCCTAGCCCCGCCGCCCGTTCAGGATTCAACCCCCAACTGCTCAAGACTCGCCGCCAGCTCGCTCTTGCGGAACGGCTTGGCCAGCCGCGGAAGGTCCGGGTCGAGCCCTTCATGTTCGGCGTAGCCCGAGACCAGAAGGATCGCCGTGCCAGGCCGGGAGGTTCGAACAATCCGGGCCAGATCGGTGCCATTGATGCCCGGCATGAGGTGGTCGGTGACGATCAGGTCAACGTGCTCACCGGCGTCCAGCAGGTGCAATGCTTCTTCACCGGACGAGGCCTCGATCACGCGGTAGCCCAGGTCGGCCAGCATGTACGCCGTGCTGGCGCGCACCAGCTCTTCATCATCGACCAGCAGCACGATCCCGCGCGGTGTACGTCGCTCCGGCGCGTCGTCGATGCGCAAGGCCGTTGCCGGTACGGTCATGCTGCGCGGCAGCCAAAGCTCCACATTTGTTCCCAGCCCCGGCGAGCTCTGAATCGTCAGCGCACCCTTGAGCTGGGATGCCAGGCCATGAACCATCGACAGCCCCAGCCCCGTGCCCTTGCCGACGCCCTTGGTGGAGAAAAACGGCTCCACCGCCCGGGCGAGAGTGGACGCATCCATGCCAATGCCGGTGTCCGCCACCGACAGGCAAAGATAATCGCCGGTGGGCAGCTGGGAGCGATGCCCCTGGCCCACCCATTCGGTGCTGGCAGAGATCCTCATCGTCCCGCCTTCCTGCATCGCGTCGCGTGCGTTCACGGACAGATTCAGCAGCGCCATTTCAAGCTGGTTGGGGTCAGCCATCGCCGCTGGGAGATCGGGCGGAGCGTCGACGACAACGCGGATTTGCGGCCCGGTGGTGCTGGCGACGAGATCGCCCATGCCATTCACCAGCTTCGCCACGTCGACCGGAACCGGCTGTAGCGGTTGGCGGCGGGCGAAGGCAAGCAACCGCTGCACCAGGGTCCTGGCGCGATCAGCCGATTGCACGGCACCGGAGATCAGTCGCTGCTCACGTTCGCCGCCTACCCCTCTGCGCTGGAGCATGTCGAGGGTGCCGACGATCGGGGTGAGCAGGTTGTTGAAATCATGGGCCACACCGCCCGTCAGCTGCCCCATCGCTTCCATCTTCTGGCTCTGGCGCAGCGCTTCCTGGACTTCTTCGCGCTCGGCGATGGCCCTGGCCACGCGCCCTTCCAGGGTGGCATTCAGTTCACGCAATTCCTCCTCGGCTTCTTTGCGGGCGGTGACCTCGACCGCCGTGCCGGTGACGCGCAAGCAATGCCCGGCTTTGTCGAACACGCCCCGGCCCTTGGCCGCCACCCAGCGAACGATACCGTCGTCCCTGCCGACGGTGCGGTAGTCGACGTCATACAACGCGCGGCGCTCAGGATCGCTGGCCGCCATGAACGCCTGGATCGTTGCGTCCCGATCCTCGGCATGCAAGCCGTCGTAGAAGTCCTGAATGGTGACCGGCACGTCAGCGTGGATGCCGAACATCGCCTTGGTTCTGGGCGGCCAGATCAGCGTGTCGTGAACGAGGTCCACGTCCCAGAAACCAATATCGGCGTGCTCAACGGCAAGGCGCAGGCGCTCTTCGCTCTCGCGCAGACGCATCTCGGCGCCTACCCGTTCGACGTGCGCCCAGCAACGCTCGACGACTTCCCTGACCAGCATGACTTCGAAGGGCAGCCAGTCTCGAGGCTGATCTTGATGAACAGCCATCATCGCCGCCAGCCGGCCATTTTTTACAAGCGGACAACAGATGATCGCGTCGATGCCGATGCCCCGAAACGTTTCAAGGCCTTCGCTGGGACTCAGCTCTGCAATCACGTCGCGCACAATCAGCGTGCGGCCTTCGCGCATGTCAGCCGCTGCCCGCGGGCCGAACAGATCGAGGCTGTACGTTCCGGCCGAACTCTGGACGCCAGGCGCGTTGTAGTCGTTGCGGATCCAGAAGCGGTCATTATCGGGATCGACATCCGCATAGGCGCAGCGCGACACGTTGAGCTCGCGGCCCAGCAACTCGGTCGCTGCAAGCATCGCGTCTTCGGCGCGGCGAATGCTGAAAAGACGGTTATCGAGCTCATCAAAAAAACGCAGCCGTGCCGCGCTCTCTTGCAGCGCCGCTTCTGCCTGATGCTCGGCCGTACGGTCGCGGAAGATTTTCACGAAGCCGCCCTGATCCATGGCGAGCGGCATCATCAGTCCCGACCCCCAGAAGCGCGCGCCGTTTTCATGGACGTGCCACCGCTCATTGACGGCCCGTCCCTGATCCCTGGCACGTGCAAGCTCGGTCTGGAACACCCGCTCGGCCTGGTCAGCATCGGTGTAGAAAAGGTCGCCCTCACGGCCAATGACTTCGTCGGCGCGGTAGCCGACGACGCGCTCGGCACCGATGCTCCACCCCGTCACCTGACCTCGCGCATCGAAGGTAATAATCGCGAAGTCCTCCGCGCCCTCGACGATCTGGCGGTAGCGCGCCTCACTGCTGCGGATCGCCGCCTCCGTCCGGGACCTGTGCACGACGAGTCCGACGGTCTTGACCACGAAGTCGCTGATCTCGAGATCTGCGGGGACCGGCTCGCGCGGCTCTGGGTGATACATGACAAATTTCCCGAGCCTGGCGCCCTGCGCCGAGCGGATCGGGATGGAGGCGCAGACGTGCAGGCCATGCCCGATGGCCAACGCCCGGAACTCGGCCCACTGCGGGTCTTTTGTGATATCCGACACTGGCGCCGGGGCCTTACGGGCCGTGACCGCATCGGCGAACCCGGTGCCTGCGGCGGCCGCGATGTTTTCAACGGCGTCGGTGTAGGCGCGAGGCAGGCTGGGGCCTGCGCAATGCTGCAGTTGGCTGCCCTCCTCGTTCAGCAGGAGGATGCTGCCCAGGAACCGAGAAGGCGACAGTGCTTCCACTTCGTGGACGATCGCATCGAGCGCAACAGCCAGGCTGGTCTCTTCAACGGCCAGCTTGAGGATGCGATTCTGGGCTGCACCCAGTGCTGCCGCCCGATGGCGTGCCTGACTAAGGCTTGTATTTTCAATGGCAATCGTCGCCAGACGCGCCAGGCTTTCCAGCCGTTTGACCGTATCGTCGTCGTGGGTACGGGCCTGCGCCCAATAGGCGCCGAGCGCCGCGACCGGAGCAGGTCGGCCGATAGGCGCCATGATGAGGCTGCGCACAAAGGTGGGCGCATAGACCTCCTGCGGGATACGGGGGTCGAGCCGGATGTCGCTGATCGCGACGGTTTCGCCGTGCCGCACGACCCAACCCGAAATGCAGCGATCGGCCGGAAACGTCTGGCCCTGCCAGAGCGCAGAGACCGCATCTTCGGCGACATAAGAACACTGTCCGTCATGATGAGTAACGATCGCAACGCCATCCGCTTCAACCGTGGCACGCGCCACGTCGCGCAAGACGGCGACAACCTCCCCCATTGATCCCGCCATCACCAGCCGCTCACTGGCATTTAGCGCATCAGACAGGCGCTCATCGCCGCGCGGATTGACCGGAACAGTAGTCAAACGAATCTCCCGACATCGCCACGGAGTCAACTTCCGCAGCCTGGCTCGAACTGGATAGGGCTAAAGCGGCATTCTATCGGGTATCGCCTGGGCCTCAACACGGTTCGGTTTGAGTCTTTCAGAAAGGCGACCAGCGAGCATCCGGGTTGCTCGTTTTGGAAGATTCCTCACAGACGCAGCGTCGCGCCTCGTCAAAAAACAGACCAGCCAATCCGCGAACTCAGCATTTCGAGTGCTGCCATCCCGGCCAGCGAATTGCCCGCTGCGTTCAGCTCGGGGGACCACACGCACACGGTGAATTGCCCTGGCACAATCGCCACGATGCCGCCCCCTACCCCGCTCTTGCCCGGCAACCCTACGCGGTAGGCGAAATTGCCGGCTTCGTCATACAGCCCGCTGGTGGCCATGATCGAGTTGACCTGTTGGGTCTGGCGCGGCGTCAGGATCTGCTCGCCGCTGTGCTTGCAAAAACCGTTGTTTGCCAGAAAACAAAACGCCCGGGCGAGGTCCAGACAGCTCATCTTCAGCGCGCAGGAGCTGAAGTAACTGCGCAGCACGGTTTCGACCTCATTATGGAAGTTACCGAAAGACTGCATCAGGTACGCCATGGCGGCGTTACGTGCGCGGAACTGGTACTCGGAGTCTGCCACCCGGGCATCAATCAATACGTGGGGATTGCCCGACAGTCGTCGTACGAAATCGCGCATGGACAACGTCGGCGCGGCGAAGCGCGACTGGTTGATGTCGCAGATCACCAGGGCGCCAGCGTTGATAAAAGGATTACGCGGCCGCCCGCGCTCGAACTCCAGCTGCACCAGCGAATTGAACGGCTGGCCCGAGGGCTCATGACCCAGGCGCTCCCAAATGGCTTCGCCGGAATGGCCAATCGCCTGGACCAGACTGAACACTTTGGAAATGCTCTGCACCGAAAACGGTTCAAGCGCGTCGCCCGCGCAGTAATACGTGCCATCGTTGCCATACACGGCAATGCCGAGCTGCTGCGCCGGCACGTCGGCCAGCGCGGGAATGTAATCCGCCACTTTGCCTCGGCCGATCAAGGGACGCACTTCGTCGAGAATCTCGTTCAACAGCGTTTGCATGGAGGGTCCTGGAGTCGTTCCCCTGACGGCGGCAGGGGTTAGGATTCATGACGCATGCAGAAAGGGCGGGATCACACATTCGGTGAAAATTCGAAGGTTTCTGTTGACGAGATGAGACCTTGAGGCCGGCGAAAGAAGGCCGCTTTAGTTGAGGCCTGGCTGCAAGCAACCGCTTGCCTGAACGCAGTACCTTGCCTCAAAGTCAAAACACACTTCAGCCATGCTCCTAAAGGTCCGTCATGAGTTTGATACCCGAACTGAACAGCGACGCTCACGTGCTGATATGCGGAGCCAGTCGAGGTATTGGCTTGGCGCTGTGCACGGCTCTGCTTGCGCGCGATGATGTGGGCCAAGTCTGGGCCGTGGCGCGAAAAGCCGGTACCTCTGCAGAGCTGGCAACGCTTGCGCAACGCTATGGCCCACGCCTGAGGCGCGTCGACTGCGACGCGCGCGACGAGCAATCCCTAGAAACACTGGTGAGCGAGACGCTGGAAGGATGTGACCATCTGAACCTCGTCATCAGCACGCTGGGCATCCTTCATCAGGACGGCGCAAAGCCCGAAAAGGGTTTGGCACAACTGACGCTGGCGAGCCTGCAAGCGAGCTTCGCGACCAACACCTTTGCACCGATCCTGCTGCTTAAACACCTGATGCCGTTATTGCGCAAAGAACCTTCCACCTTCGCGGCGCTCTCGGCGAGGGTCGGGTCCATCGGCGATAACCGCTTGGGTGGCTGGTACAGCTATAGGGCCAGCAAAGCGGCCCTCAATCAGTTGCTGCACACGGCCAGCATTGAATTGAAACGCCTGAACCGCGCCTCTACTGTGCTGGCCATACACCCAGGTACGACTGACACGGAGCTCTCTCGGCCGTTTCAGGGCAACGTGCCTGATGGCCAGCTCTTCGAACCGGGTTTCTCGGCGGAGCGCATTCTTGAGGTGGTGGGCGCACACGGACCGTCCGACAGCGGCACGTTTTGGGCCTGGGACGGCCAACCGATTGTCTGGTGACTTATTCGAGCGGGGAAGACAAGATGGCTACCCGTTCGATCGCCTCCGAGAACCGTTTGTTTAGGGCAGAAGTGGTCGTTTTTAATCGCGTTGGTGTGAGTCAACCAACCCGGGCGTACGTTTTATCTTTCAGCCCGCCTTGTGCGGGCTGAGCGCGTAGGAGAGGAGCGATCTAGCGCCTCATGGACGAGCCGGAGAATGGATGAAAGCTGACATTAGCGATGCTCCCGAACGCATCACCCGAAGGCGTCACAAACACAGCGTTATTTACGCCGTCACCT
Source organism: Pseudomonas sp. (assembly GCF_036387035.1). Lineage (GTDB taxonomy): Bacteria > Pseudomonadota > Gammaproteobacteria > Pseudomonadales > Pseudomonadaceae > Aquipseudomonas. The sequence goes on from NZ_DASVUM010000187.1 coordinate 22,886, forward strand.
GCCTGGTGATCGGAAGCGCAGCCACGATAGGCGCGCTCCCGCTGATAAGCGGTACATCCGGTCTGGACTTCACACACAAACAGACGACGAGTCCTGCCGGAAGCGATGAAGGATTCGCGCGGGCAAGTAACATGCTGCCGATGCAGGGCGTCGAATCACCGCAACATCGAGCACTACCGGATACGCCTGTCGCAACCAACACTGCTCGGCAAACCGTGTTCAACGATCAGAATTTCGTTGCCAGAGGCGCTGATAACGTCGTCTCCCTTCGAGTGGGCGCCGACCCTTCAAAGGACGAGGCCCCGAAGCAAGCAAAGCTCACGATTGTCCGTCAATCGCCGAGCATGAAAGACCGCGGGTGCTGGCCTTACAGGCGGGGAAGTATCGAATCCCGAAACTGCCGCGCCTCGGTAGGCCTCAAGCATCGAGACTAGGCCATGGAGACTAGGCAACGGTGCAGGCGCAGTAAAAGGATGGTCACCGCTGTAGACCTTTTAGCCAAAAGTGGCGAAACCCGGCAGCGGCCTCGCTATTTTTTTCGCTGAAGCATCCCAACAGTCAGCTTTGCGCGCCCAGACCTCGTATTGCCGCTCCGTAGCGGCCATGCGGTTGAGATGCGCTTGCGTTGCAACTTCGAAGGTAGGCTCACTGGTCATTACGTTGTTACGGGCATGAAAACTCAATATTGCGTAGACAGCACGTGACGCGCCGCCCGCGATTGCGGATTCGACGCTGTGCTCGTCGCAAACGGACCTACCTGCTCCGATACCCCAAGACTCAAAGCAGAAGCCATCGTTGCCCACCATAATGCAACGTTAGCTGGGCCATTCTGCCGAGTCGTCCAGGCTGAGGAATGGCGGTTCTGGTTTTCTCCCCGGGTCGACCCGGCTAAGGTCGATCAGGCATGGCGCTTTCCTTGCCATAGACCATTAGCGGCCAGAAGCGGTTACTGGCTCTGCGCACAGTTCACCTCTCGTCGAAGAAAGTTTTGAGTGTCTTAGCCAATTCGACTGGAGCCTCTTCAGCCATATGGTGGCCGCAGTCGATGCCCGCGCCCGTTACTGCCTGCTCCGCCCAAGGCTTCCAAACGGACAGAACATCCCCATATATTTCTTCTAAGTCGTCCCTTAAAGACCAGATAACGTGAAGCGGGCACTGAAGTGTGCGGCCAGCCTCGCGGTCTGCTCGGTCATGGAGATGGTCGATCGCCATTCCCGCGCGATAATCACCGAGCATGCCGATAACGGTTTCTGGGTCCTGAATCGCGGCTTGAAAATCCTGATAATTTTCGCTCCCCATTGATTCAGCGCTGGCCTGATACCAACCTGCGGGGTCAGGAAGGATTGCTCGTTCTGGTTTGTCCGGCTGAGCGTAGAAAAACCAGTGCCACCATTTGGAGGCGAACCTCGCGTCACACCGCTCAAGCGCTTCAAGAATGGGCACCCCATCCAGGATAGCCAGCTTCAGCACTCTGGAGGGATGGTCAAGTGCTGTGCGAAAAGCAGCGTAGCTGCCCCGGTCATGGCCCGCTAAGTAAAACGCTTCAAATCCAAGGAAATCCATAAGGGCGACGCAGTCACGTGCCTTCGCTCTTTTTGAATAACACTCAAAATCATTATGTTGCGTAGGTTTGCTGGACTTGCCGAAACCTCTGAGATCAGGGCACACCACTGTGAAGGATGCAGCCAGCAGCGGGGCAACCGCATGCCACGTCGTGTGGGTACGGGGGTGACCGTGAAGCAGCAATAACGGCGGGCCTGAGCCGCCGTAGCGAACGCGTAAAGTTGCCTCAGGCAATTCGACCATTTCAAGCTGAAAACCCTCGAACATCATCCCCTCCTGGTGGTTTCAGGCGATGGTCACAGAGTAGAGCAAAAGTCAGGGAGCCCCCGCTTTGGATCGACTGCGGCCGTTCAGGAAAGCCAACAAACGGCCCGGAGCTGCCTTTGTGCGCTAGCGCGCTACCCGCAACGCCACGTGAGGGCACATAAGCTACCTGCCGATATTCCTGCACGGAATGACTCTTATCACCTCAACCTCACTGCTCTAAAGCGGTCAACGCGCACAGACTCGCCTCCTGCCTTGCTGCCGGCGCTATGCCCCTACTGCGGACGTCGCCAGCCAGGACAGCTTTCTGAAAGAGGGTTCGAGGCATGTTAATCGTTTACGCGTTCGCCACTCCCAACAGTGTCAAGGTGCTCATAGCACTGGAAGAACTGCAGCTCGGGTATCAACTTGAGCCTGTCAACATTCGCCAGGGCGAACAAAAGTACGAAGCGTTCATCACCCTCAACCCAAATGCCAAGGTTCCGGTGCTTATCGATACAGAAGGCTACGGTGGACAGCATGTGGTCCTCACCGAGTCCGCAGCCATCCTTGTCTATCTGGCCGAGCGCTATAAACAGCTCCTGCCTGAAGACGGATCGAAGCGCGCCAAAGTATTTGAGCAACTGTTCTTCCACGCCTCCGCCATCAGCCCTTCTTTTGGCCAATCCGGCTTTTTCCTGAAGCTGGCCAGCGAACCCAACCCTCTCGCCATCGCCCGTTTTCACGGTGAAGCCAAGCGCACGCTTGCAGTGCTGGAAGCGGTACTGGCGAACAACGAGTTTGTTGCGGGCGAGCGATTCTCAATTGCCGATATCGCGCATTTCGGTTGGATGTGGCGCCGGGAATTTGCCGGCATCGATTTCTCCGTCAGCCCAAATGTGGAGCGCTGGTACACCGCCGTCAGCAACCGTCCTGCCGTGATTCGCGCCATCGAAAAAACCAACGCCCTGATCCCTCAATCCTGACATCCGCGGAGCAATCCAATGAGCCATCAAGACCTGTTCACGCCGACTCCGGTCGGTCCCTTTACCTTGCAACACCGCGTGGTCATGGCTCCCTTGACCCGCATGCGTTCCAGCCCCGGCGATGTGCCAAACGAGCTGATGGCTAAGTACTACGCGCAACGCACAACCCAAGGCGGACTCATCGTCTCTGAAGCCACGCCCGTTTCACCTCACGGTTACGGTTATGCCCATGCACCGGGTATCTATACCCAGGAGCAGGTTGAAGGCTGGCGCAAGGTAATCAAGGCCGTGCACGACAAAGGCGGGATCATCTTCCTGCAACTGTGGCATGTGGGCCGCCAATCTCATTCACTGCTCCAGCCCGGCGGGGTCGATCCGGTTGCACCGTCAGCTATCCAGGCGCAAGGGGACGCCTATGCCGACAGCGGGCCCGTGCCTTTTGGCATGCCTAGGGCACTGCGATTCGAAGAGATCGCAGGCATTGTCGAAGAGTTTCGCCACGGTGCAGAACTGGCCAAAGCGGCGGGTTTTGACGGTGTCGAGATTCACGGTGCCAACGGCTATCTGCCCGACCAGTTCCTTCAGGACGGTACGAACAAAAGAACGGATGCGTACGGTGGCCCCATTGAAAACCGCGCTCGGTTCATGCTCGAGATCACGGCTGCTGCGGTTTCAGTCTGGGGCAACGGGCATGTTGGCGTACGGCTGAGTCCGTCCAGCAGCTATGGCTCGATGCACGACAGCAATCCGAAGGAAACCTTTGGCTATGTCGTGCAGGAACTCGACAAGCTTGGGCTGGCCTATCTGCACGTGGTGGAGCCGCGCGTCAAAGGTAATGAAACCATCGACGAGCATGCAGCACCTGTGGCGGTCCAGTACCTGCGAACCTTGTTCAAGGGCCCCATCATCGCGGCTGGCGGCTTCAATCGTGAGAGTGCCGAGGCCATCATTTCCCAGGGTGGTGCGGACATGGTCGCGTTCGGTCGCTCCTTCATTGCCAACCCGGATCTGCCGCGCCGTTTGCGAGAAGGCCTGGCGCTGAACGCCTATGACCGCGACACCTTCTATGGCGGAGATGCCAGTGGCTACACGGACTATCCATTCGTAGATGCAGCCACTACTTAAAATCTGCGCAGAGAAAAAAAGGCGCTGTCATGTGACAGCGCCTTTTTTTATGCGTCGCGATTGCACATCAGATCGACGATTTGCCGATAGAAGCGCCGCCGTCCACGAACAAGGTTTGACCGGTCATGAAGCTGCTGTTCTGCGACAGAAGAAATTGTATGGCGGCTGCGATCTCCTCCGGCTGGCCGAATCTGCCCATGGGTACACCCGAGAGATAGCGCGCTTCACCCTCGCTGTCCGGTGCATTGTTGGCTCTGAACAATAGCGTTTCAGTAGGTCCTGGCGCGACGGCGTTGACCGTGATCCCGGTACGAGCCAGTTCAAGAGCCCAGGTCCGGGTGAAACTGATCAGCGCCGCCTTGGCAGCGGCGTAGGAAGTGCGGTGGGTGATGCCTAATACCGTCAGGCTGGAAATATTGACGATGCGACCCCATCCGCGCTCGCGCATTCCGGGCAACAGCGCCTGAGTGGCTTGCAGCGCCGAGTGCAAATTGACCCGGATAACCGCATCGAAATCATCAAGGTCGACTTCGCCAAGCAGTTGCTGGCGCACCAGGCCGACGTTGTTCACCAAGCCGTCAAATGCGTACTGCTGAGTCAAGTCAGCCAGCGCTTGTGCGGTGGCTGCCCGGTCGCCCAGGTCGACCGGGACCAGCACGCCAGGAAAACCCGGATCATCGGCGTGTCGGGCTATACCGACGACTGTGTGCCCTTCGGCAGCCAGCGCGTTGGAAAGAGCGCGGCCGATGCCTTTGCTGGCCCCGGTAATCAAGAAGGTACGAGAAGTCATTCAAAGCTCCAGAAATTGAACGCCCGCCCGCGTGAGCGCGGTGGGCGGCGTGAAAACGACGAGATAGTCGAACCAGCGGTGAGGCCTAAACTACGGCTCATTCGATTTTCCGACTCTTGAAAACAACAACGCCCGCATGGCGCGGGCGTTTTTAGTGGTGAGTCGCTGTAGATAAAGCGCCGAACCTGTCAGATCGGTTTGGTCCATTCATTGCCTTTCATGAACGGATCGAGCTGGGTGTGCACCAGGTGATTGGTGTAGTTGCTCATCAACTTGGTGGCCACACCGAGCACTACCTCCAGAACGTTCTGACGGGTATAGCCCGACGCGAGGAAGGCATCGATAGCAAGTTCAGGGACGAAGCCACGCTCACGAACCACCTGAGTTGCGAAGACGTGAAGCGCTTCGAGCTTTGCGTCCGGTACAACAGTACCAGCGCGCAGTGCGGCGATGACCGCCGGGTCCATCTCGATCATCTTGGCCAACGTGCTGTGGCCCGCCATACAGTAATGGCAGTTGTTTTCGAAGTTGGAAGTCAGGTACACCACTTGTTGCTCATGGGCCGTCAATGTGGTTTTGCCGAACAGATCCCACAGTTGCGAATAGCCAGCGAGCAGTTCAGGCGACTCGGCCATGTTCGCTTGCAGGTTCGGCAAAAAGCCAAAGGCCCCCTTGACCGCTTGCAGAATTGGCTTGGAGGCGGCCGGCGCGTTATCAGCGGTGTACACGGTAAAAGTGGTCATGAGAGTTACCTTCAGAGAAAGCGGTGGGTGTTTGTTGAGACCGATAGTGAAGGCCCGAGGGCTGATGCGAAACGCAGCCACCGGGCATAGCACTCATTCTTGAATGGAATGAGGCTGCCCGTTTTTTCCGCGGGCAGTCAGCTTTTCACCGATGTGGCTTCGACGAAACCGAGCAATTTCTCGCGGTTCTGTTGAATCCATTCGCGGAACGTTGTGGCCGGACGCCCGAGCACGTAAGGCACATCGTCACGCACGCTGCCGATGTAGCCCATGCGCCCATCCGCCAACTGCACGCAAAAGTCCACCGCGCCCTTGGCGTACCAACTTTCCACTTGCAGTGCGCCGGCCTTGAACAAGGCTTCGAACTCAACAGGGCTGCGTACGTCACAGGTGATCGTGCGGTCCAGCTCTTCGCTGAGAATCGCTGCCATATCGGCTCCGGTGTGTGTTTCTGTGCTCATCCAGTAATCGCGACCGGCATGCTTGGTCGGCCCTTGGCGCAGCACCGTGGCGGCGACTTCAGCCAAGTCTTTGGAAGCAACCCATCCAGCGCGTGCATTGCCCCAGAACACCGAAAAGCTACCGCCCACGGGCGGGCCACTGTTCAGCAGATATTCCATGAAGATATTGGGGTGCAGGTGGGTCCAGGCGATGCCACTGGCCTCGATGTACTTCTCGACCATGGAGAACCAGACGAAGTGGGGGTCGGTGCAATCCCATTCCGCAAATACACCTTGATTGACGATGTGCTTCACGCCCGCCTTGTAGGCAGCATCCACCAGCGTCTTGCTTTGATGCACCATGGCGATGGTGTAACCCGTCAGCAGGTAAAGACGCTCGACGCCGGCCAGTGCCTCGCCAAAGGAGCGCGGCTCATCGAGGTCAAAATACACAGCGTCTCGGCCAAGTGCGCGTAGCCGGCCCACTTCGTCCCGATTGCGTACGCCGAGGCGCAGTTGCACGTGTCCAGGGTTGCGGTCAAATGCCTCAATGATCAACCGTCCGGTTTGACCGGTAGCGCCGACGATGAAGACGATAGGTAGTTCAGGTGTTGGCTGAGTCATGATGGGTTTTCCAGTAGAGATCAAACAGCGGTGGGCAGGTCGGAGATCGGTTTTTTATGAAAAGGAATTCGTGTGAGAGCGACGAGAGCCGCCAGCGTCGCCAGCAGGGATGCGGCGAAAAGGGCTGATCGTAATCCGCCCGTGATCGCATCAATTGAAGCCAGCGCACTGACGCCTGCGCCTTGCGGGCCGGGTGTGGCGATACCCACCAAAAGGGCGAGCCCTAGCGCGGCACCGACCTGCTGCGCGGTACTCGCCATACCGGACGCAATGCCTCGGTCCCGCGCATCGATGCCAGAGGTGGCGGCTATCCACATCAGCGTCCAGCTAATCCCCTGCCCCAAGCCATCGAGCAGGAAACCTGGCAATAAACGGGTGGCGTAGCTGCCGTCCGCGCTCAGGTTGAACGCCACCAACAGCAGGCCGGCAATCCCCAGCGCCAAGCCGACCACCAGACCGTTACGCAAGCCGACTCGGGTGACCAGAAGGCCACCTAAGCGGGTGCCTGCCACGATGGACAGAGCAAAAGGCAGGAAGGCCAGACCGGCCATCTGCGGTGCCAGATGGCGCACCTCCTGCAAATAAGTGGTCAACAGGAAGTACTGGGCACCGAATGCTGATGCAAATAGCGCACAGATCAGCATGCCGGTAGGAAGGCTCGAATGACGCAGCAGCCGCAAGGGCATCAGGGGGGCTGCCGTCCGTGATTCGATCAACAGAAAGCTGCAGAGAAGCACGGCGGCGCCCACCAGCAAACCTGCGACAAATGGGCTGGTCCAGCCAAGCTCGGGGCCCTCGATGCAGGCAGTCACCAAAGACACCAAACCTGCCGTGGCCGTTAACGCACCCGGTAGATCGATACGAACCTTGCCGGTGCGTAGCTCGTCGTGCGGCAATACCCAGAGCGCCCCGATCATTACCAGCGCCGCAATGGGTACGTTGACAAAGAACGTCCCGTGCCAACCGAAGGCACTCGTCAGCAATCCGCCTAGCAGTGCCCCGCTCGCCCCTCCACTGGCGCCAGCTGCGCCCATGACAGCCAACGCTCTATTGCGCTCTTTGCCCTCAGTAAAATACGTGGCGATCAACGCCAGCGTCGTCGGAAAGAGCAAGGCGCCTCCGAGACCCTGCACGGCTCTCGCGCCGATCAGCAAAGCGGGGCCGGTCGCCAGGCCGCCGGCCCAGGAGGAACCGGCGTAAAGGGCCAGCGCCACAACGAACGCGGTTCGCCGACCGAAGACGTCTCCTAGCCGGCCACCCAACAGCAGGAAGCCGCCGAACGACAAGGCATACGCGCTGACCACCCATTGTAAGTGAACGGCCGAAAAGCCAAGGGCGGAACCAATGGAGGGCAAAGCAACATAAACGATGTTGTAGTCCGCGGCGATGATGAACTGCGCCATTGCCAGCAGGCCGAGTCCCGCTACTGGATGTTTGAGAACAATATGAAGGCTTGGCATCAATGCAGCTCCGATTTGGCCTACCCGGCGAGGGTCGGCCGGACTGCAACTGAAGGTAGGCTTGTCAAAGTCAAGCCGGTAGGCAGGTGAATGCGATAGGTTTCATTCCGCAGGGGAATAAGCAGCCTCAAGTTCTGTCCTTGAGCAACGGCCGCTAACTGGAAGGCGGCCGGTGGCGTTATCCCTGCAAAACAGGCAACAACTCAGTGGGATCAGGACGCTGGGTGTAGTCCGGATTGACCTCGGCATAGAGGATGATTCCGTCCTGGCCAATCACGAAACGGGCAGGCATCGGCAGCGTCCAGCTCGGATCATCGTTGAAGACTGGCAGGTTGTTGCCAAAGCCTTTGTACAGATCGATCAGGTAGTCCGGGAGGTTGAAGCGCAGGCCGAATTGCGCGCTGACGTCGCCCTTGACATCGCTGAGAATCGGAAAGCTCAGCTTGTTCTGGCGGACAGACTTGCGACTGTTGGCCTTGATCTGAGGAGAAATCGCTACCAGGTTTGCACCCAAGCCGCGGAAGGCTGGTAGCGCCTCTTCAAGTGCCTGCAATTCCATGTTGCAGTAAGGGCACCACACCCCCCGATAGAAGCTCAGCACCAACGGGCCTTTGGCGAGCAAGTCGGTGGAAGACACAGGGTTGCCATCGGGATCATCGAGGATGAAAACAGGCGCCCTGTCGCCAACTTTCAACGCCCGATCGGCCTGCCCGGTAGCGACCAGCTCAGCCGTCGCACGCTTCATCACGACGTGAACTTCAGGCGGTGCGTTGAAAGGCGGTTTGCCGCCGACGAAGTCAGCTTTGAATGCATCGAGTTTCGCTTGAAGCGTCATGGAGGATACCTGGCTGAATGGAGTGGATCGGTTCGTTGATCGCCAGGTAATACTCTGCGATAGCCCTGCAACGCAGTAGAGAGGACGTCGGCATAGCATTTATGCCGTCAGGGAATGTGAGCGATCCAGGACATTCGAAGTTGGCAGAAACGCGCCCTCAGAGACGGCATGTTGCCGCGCGTCGTATCAGAAGTCCTGCCGCCGAGATAACGCTTCAAGCATCCGAAGCAGCGCAACGGGCTGAAGGTAATGGGCAGCATTGGCGTCTATAGAGGCAAATACAATTTCGCCACTGCGGCTGATAACGTATGTCGCAGGCAGGACTAACGGCTCGGCCAGATCGGCGTCGGTTTCGCCGCCTCCAATCGATTCGGCATGCAGTCGCGTCGGGCCACCGCCCTGAAGCGCCAGACCGTAAACGGTAGCGACACTGCAATGCGAATCGACCAATGTGGCGAACGGAAGCTCGTCAATGTCTGCGATATCCCACCTTGGTGCGAGCACGATCAGAGTCACGGACCGCGAACGCATCTGAGGGTAAACGGCGGCGAGATCCAAGAGCTGTGTCCTGACGTTGTCATGACACCCACCTTGGGAAACTATCAACATTACCGGTCCCGACAGCAGGCTTTTGGCCAGTGAGACCTTCTTGCCTTGACGATCAGGCAGGCAAAACTCAATAGCGTAATCACCCGCCTTCAGTGCGTGCCGTGCCCATTGTCCTGAATCCAGCACGGCGGACAGCCCATGCTGCCGCCGCTCATTGGGTGCTTCGACGATGTGTCCGGCTTTGGTTTGAGTTTCCGCGATTGCGGAAGACAATTTGTCTGTCATGACTGGCAATCCTGGAGCGCTCACGACTTAAAACTTTGCACCAAGCGCCGTCAACCGGGCAGACTGGGAAAATGGATATAAATCATTCCGAGGTGGAATAAGATGGACCGGTTGGCCGCAATGGAAACATACGTATATGTGGTAGAAACCGGCTCTTTTTCGGCAGCAGCCCGCCGGCTCAATATCGGGCAGCCCGCTGTTTCGAAGATCGTCGCGCAACTGGAAGAGCGGCTGTCCGTGCGCCTCCTCTTGCGCTCCACACGTGGACTGACCCCTACCGAAGCTGGGCTAGCTTATTTCGAACGTGCCAAACGCGCCATCGAGGAAGCAGACGAGGCAGATCTCGCGGCTCGAGGCGCGGGCACGGGCCTTACCGGCACGCTACGCATATGCGCCGCAGTGACCTTCACTCGGCTGCATGTGCTCCCCCATTTGGGTGCTTTTCTGGACGCGCATCCGGACTTGAACATTGACGTGGTGCTGGATGACCGCAACGTTAACCTGGTGGAAGAAGGGATCGATGTCGCATTGCGTATGGGCGCCATGAACGACTCCGGCCTCACGGCACGCAAGATTGGCGAATGTCGGCGGCTAGTGTTGGGCACTCCCGATTATTTTCGGCGGTTCGGTGAGCCTCAGTCGCCCATCGATTTGATGGCGCATCAGGCCGTTGTCTATTCGCAAGGCGGCGGCGGAGCCAATTGGGTATTCAGCCAAGGAAGTACCGAACAGTCCATCACCGTGGCGGGCAGGATTCGCGTCACCGCTGCCGAGGGCATCCGAACCGCTGTGCTTGCAGGTCTTGGCCTGACCCTCTCTTCTGAGTGGATGTTCGCCCCCGAGATTGCCTCTGGAGAGATACGTACTGTGCTGGAAGACTGGCACCTTCCTAATCTGGATCTGTGGGCCGTATTCCCCACCGGTAGGATGGCCAGCGCGAAGGCTAGAGCATTCATCACGTTCGTTGAACAGCTTCTGAATCCACAAGGAGACGCGCTGCCGCAATAGAATGTAGACGAGGCTATCGGCCCCGAACCCATGGCCATCTGTTGGGGGCGTGTCGAGCCCCCGGGCGGAGTGGAACGTCGGAGGTTCTGTTTGATGAATACAGGGCATCAGGCAATATCGGCCAGAACGGGCACTCTCAGCAGCGAAAACGTTTTTCCGACCCCGTTACAAGGTTCAATCTCTTGGCGTTAGACACGAAGTTTTGCAGGGCGGTTTCGACGCACTGAGCCTGGGTATCGTCAAGATGGCCCGGCTGGCTTTGGGCTCGGATGGCAGTTAGTGACACACTTGAAAAATCGCACTGCACTTGAGCACCCGCTTGCATCCGACCTGACCAATCATTTGCATTCGCTCGCCCCCCCCCCGGCGTCGTTCCGCCCCCGCCTTCAGCTATGCAGACGCTGAGGGATCGGATCAAGCCGGACGGCACCCAAAAAATCCACCTAACAACTGTTAGATAGGTGTTGACGCGCACCAAATCCGCAGCTAAGGTTTGCCTACCTAACGCTCGTTAGATAGACCAGCCACCTACCTGCAGGATCGACCATGACTACTCAACTTCAGCTTTTCACTTCGCCTTCAGCCTTTCCGAACCCGCAGCGTCTGCGTCTGTTCATGCACGAAAAGGGCATCGCTGACCAATTTGCCGAAACCATCTATGACATGTCCCCTGTGGGAGAACAGCGTGGCTGGCGTCATTTGAATATGAACCCGTGGGGCGAAACGCCCACCCTTCAACTGGCTGACGGTAGCTACATTTCCGAAACGGCTGCCATCGTTCGTTATCTTGACCAAGCGTATCCCGGTCGCAAGATCATGGGAGAGACCGCACTGGAACAGGGTCTAGATAACATGTGGGATAACCGGGTGTGGGTGCATATCCTGTACCGCATCGTTACAGCATTCCACGTGTTGCACACCGGCCTCGGCTTCAAGCTGGAACTGACCAAGAATGAGGCGTGGGGCGAACACTGCCGTAAGGAAGCTTTGGCTCACGCCGCACTGGTCAATCGTCATCTGTCAGACGGCCGCGAATGGCTGCTCGGCGGCGATGCCCCGACCTTCTCGGACATCACCCTGGCAACCGCGATTGCCTTCTCGAAATTCCCGGTCAATGCCACTCCACTGGACGAGCGTTTTGAGTTCCTGGATGCGTACTGGCAGCGCTGGACAAAACGTCCAAGCTTCCAGGCGGCCTACGCCGATCGCAACAGCGGCATTCCTGAGCTGGATTCGCCAGCCCGGTAACAGCTTCTCATTGGAAACTCCGGTGCGCCGAGATCGCCCGCCTGGCTTTCTCGGTGACCGTAGTGATCTCGATAGTGTCGGCTGGCGATGCCGCTTGCTGAACCATGCTGGAACGGGTTCGCCTGAGCACCCTGGTCGCGTTGAACGCACTGCTCTCCATGACAATCTAGCGGTCAAACGGTAGGCTTTTGCTGTAAATTCGCTTTTCCTGTTCAAGAGATCGTCCCAAGACGAAAGGCACCAAAATGAGCGTCAACTCCAAGGAAGCCATTTTGCTGGCGGCCAAGAAAATTGCCCAATCGCAGGGCTACAATGGTTTGAATTTCCGCGACCTTGCACAAGATGTTGGTATCAAAGCGGCGAGTATTTACTACCATTTTCCAAGCAAAGCCGATCTGGGTATTGCCGTTGCCAAACGATATTGGGAGGACGGTGCGCTCGCGCTCGAGATGATCGAATCAGAAAGCCCATCTCCGATTGACGCGCTGCGTCGATTTCCTGAAATCTTCCGAAGATCGCTTGAGGCGGATAATCGTCTCTGCCTGGGCAGTTTTATGGGCGCTGAAACCGATACCTTGCCCATTGAAATGACCAAAGAAATTCAGACCTTTGCTGATGTCAACATTGCATGGCTAAACAAGCTTCTACTGGCTGCGAAAGTGTGCGAACCAAGTCAGAGTGAAGCGAGAGCACGAGCAATTTTCGCAGCTATCGTCGGTGCCCAGCTCTTTGCCAGAAGTCGATCGGATATCTCGCTTTTCGATGGCCTGGTCGATTCATACCGCGCGTTCGGACCACTGCCGGCGTAGCAACTCTCGGTTCAAGGAACAGGGGCTTTGCTGCATGCGCGGCCAATGCGAAGCGGCGCTCGGTAGCGTTTGTGCGTTTCCCCTCACAAATGCATTTCTTTTCTTCAAAATCTCGTAACGGTGAGTCCACTATCAACGATGAGTCGAATCCAGGCCATCTATGCTCGGACTCATGTCGGCCTTTAAGGACAACCCTTTGCGCTCAGTTTTGTCTTTTTTTTTTGATGGAGCCACGGATGGATATCATGGATATCAAGCAAGAAAACGCTCTCGAACAATCACTCAGGCTGGCGGCTGATGAGCCGGCCCATCGACCTGAGTTTTTCAGGACTCTGCTGAATTCCACTGTGTACGTACTGGGTACTGCCGGCACTGGACAAGGTCAGGTCACACTCGACGCGGGCAGCGACATCAGCATCGCGCATTGGCAAAAGGCTGACGGCTCCGCTGTCATTCCGTTTTTTTCTTCGTTGCGGACACTGCAAGGATCCATCGATAGCAAAGAGTCCTACGTAGAGATCCCGGCCAGCTCGCTATTTGAAATCACACTGGGTGCCCCTCTTTTCCTCAATCCAAGGTCTCCTTATGGGAAAGAGTTTTTGCCCGAGGAAGTGCGCCATCTGCTCTCCGACGGGATAGGCCAAAAGCCGGTGCAGCGCACGGTCAAAAAAGACACGAACGTGCTGCTCGGACAACCGTCGCAATACCCGTCCAGGATGGTCAACTCGCTCACGCAGCTACTCAGCAAACATCGCAACGTAAAGCGCGCATTTCTGGCGTTGATGCATGACGGATCATCTGATCAAAAGCCCCATCTGATCGTGGGTATCGACATGGACGGAGATTTTGAACGGGTCATGCGCGAAGCCGGAACCGTTGCCGGAGATACTGCGCCGGATGGCGAACCCGTCGACCTCTATCGCGTTCACGAAGGGGAATCAGGCCTTAGCGATTACTTCCTCACGGAAACAACACCTTTCTATGAAAGGAAGTCCTCAGGCTGGCTGCGGTCAGTGCTTGGTTTTGGGAAAGCGTGAGGGAGATTGACCACGTGCTAACAGCAGAGCAGGCTTGCGACATCGTGCTTGGCCTGTTTGACGGCGCCATGAGAGATGGCACACCTGAGCGTTTTGTTATTCAGTCATGCGAGCTTTCCGCCAACGGTGATTACTGGGTTATCTGAATAACCCACCTTCATTACGATAACGCCTTAAACAGCCCGCGCACCCGTATGTGGCTGTGCAAGCAAGGCGCGGTTTCGGGCTCAAGCCAGGATGACTTTTCAAGATCGTTGCGACGAGATGTGATATCTGCGGCAGTTAGCCAAATCGAATGTGGCGGCCTGTCGTTTTCGACCACCGAAATTTATAAGCGCGTTCTTGCCAGTCAGCGCTCAACTTGAGGTTTCACCTTGGGACTTTTCTCTAAAATATTCAGAAAGCCGTCCGGACCTGTTCTCTACACACTCTTTTCGCTTCGACCCTCGAGCGATCTGGGCGCATGGGCCGCCAGTTTCCCGAATCACACCGAGGTTGTTGGTTACTCAAGCCTCGGCCATTTCTTTCTTCGCAACCCACACGACTCAGAGTACCTCGTGCTGCATCCTTTCAAGTGCGCGGCAAAGTCGTACGGAAGCCACCGGTCAGTCGAAGATTTTGAAGCGCAGATACTGAAGGAACCGGGGTTCGAGCTGTATGTATTGAGCTCGGATCACGTTGCCGATCTAGTCCGACATCTAGGCCCCCTTGCTGAAAGTCAGGTCTACATTCCACAGCCGTACCCGTTTCTCGGCGGCAGCGAAGCCTTGGATACGTACGAAAAGGGTGATGCCTGGGTCTTTATGCACGTTGTCGCCCATATGCATGGCCTCGACGGCGGCGCCTGAAAGGCCGCCCGGTGGCACTGAAAGGCAGTGGGGATGTATGCGTAAGGGTATATCCCGTCCTGTGTGATTAGTCCGGAAGACCCTTGCTCTGTCGGGAATGTCTCAGCGTGGGGACCTCACGCTGCGACAGCAAGATACTCGCGATGTCCGGCCGCGTGATCCTGATTGCGTTCAGTTCCCTCTACACTTGTGTAAAGCTGGGACCCGTAGACAGTATTCATTCTTTTTCAGGCACGAACATTTCGGCTGTTGAAGACACCTGAGGATCCTGGCATAGCTCTGTAAGCGCTTTCAGCGAATTCCCGGAAACCTGAAAGTAAATATTCTCCACCTCATTATTGTCATCAAGAAATAGGGACATACCTATATTCTCGCCTACGTATCTTTTGATCCCTGAGTACGTCTCAACAAAGTCGAGCCTCAATGCCGCTATCAGATGTCCTGCAACCTCATTGGATAGCCGGTCAGAGCTCTCAAACTCCCACCCATCCTCGCCTAAATTCTTACATGCGCCGATAGGAATTATAAAAGCTGCTGTATATTGTGTTTTCATCATATCAACTTAAAACTCGCTTCTTGGTTACGCAAGGGCGCTTCTGCGCTCAGACCTGCGCAAATTACAAGGCTGCGGCTAAAAATCTGAAAAAACTGTACGCCTCAAGGGATCCAGGTTGGGACAGATAAAAAATACTCTACCGCTTTTGCCTTTCATAAATGATACAAGGCTAGCGATCCACCCGGCGTGAGTGCGCTCTGCCTGTCATACAGAGCGAATCACGATTCTTGCAATTAACGTCGGTCGAACTCTTTATCTGACTCTGACTCAGTCTTGAAACCAAAAATCAGACCGACCTCCAGAAGTTTTATTGCCGCCTTTCCAGATAATTTGAAAGTGGACGCTTCTAGCATAGAAACGACGTTTTCATACACCAGACCGTACTCTCCCGCGTCATTCACCCACTCAGACAATTGATCAATTTGCTCTTGATAAGATAAGGACTCAGGGGGGAAGAACGAACCCACCTCCGGCTGAGATCCGAGCTCAGCAAGGACGATACTCAGGTTGTTTTCAATGAGTTGGTAATCAGCTTTCATGGCTTAGGATTCTTTGGAGTGTTAGTTGCATATCCGGTCACGACCCGGTCTTTCACCGTGTCGCAAACCACTTTTATATCAACGCCTTCGTGACTCGAAGAGGCCGTTGTGTAGCGGCGCAAACTCACGGGGCATAGTGCTCGTGAAGGTAATCAGCAATGTACGCTGCTATAGGCTTAGCCGTCCCCAACTCGATTAACTCACCGGTGTTCCGATCAGTCAGGAATGGGCTGTTTCCCGCTAACTGATCAGACGAATCACCAGTTCTTAAATACTCAGCTGACTGATAACAAAAGAACCACCCCTCGGCGAACTCCCCTTCAGACGTTATCTGCAAAGGTATCTCTGAATCCTCAAGATAGTCTTTCGCCCTATTCAGAGCATATTCGTAATCGAACATCAATTAGTCCTCAACAGCTGCAAGGTATCGAAATTCAGTAAATGTGCGGACTTTCCGGTCTGCCCATCAAATACCTAACAGTACCACTCTGATTGAGAACGTTAAAAACATGCCCCGGCTGCACGGGGCCGTGCGAACCGTAAACGATCCCTCTCGCCCCAGTCCCTGCTTCAAGAAATTATGGAAACTGAGTACTTCATGACCCGAGCGGCCACCATAGGCCCAACCTCCCGCGATGACGTAGGAAGATTCTGAAGTTAAGCAACAGGATCTGCCACATCTTGATTTACCAGTTCGCTAAACCCTCCCGTCTGCCGCTGCACTTGGGGCTCGGGTTTAGCTGCAGGATCAGACCTGCCAGCAGCCCTTGGACGACTGCGGCCGGCGGTTTCACACCTTATCGTCCACTCGCTCAAACCGGGCTTTGCGGCGGAGTAAGGTAGACCGATTCGTCATCTGACGAACCCGCCGCAGCAGTGTGATAACTGGATGCGTCGTCATCCGAGGAATCAGCTGCCTGCACCGCGGGTTGAGCCGGGCGCTCGGCAGGGGTACTCGAAGCCGTCGACGCAGGGCGTGCTGTCTCGCTGGAGGGTCCGCCGTTGTTTGTTGGTTGCGCTTTCTTGGCCTCAAGGCTTGCCCGGGCACTGCCTGCTGGAGACTGGATGGAGGGGCCTGCCGTGTTCTCGGCATTCGTGATCCGGTTGCTAGTGAGGCTGGTTCGCGGAAGAGAACCCGAATCAGACCCCGCTCGTGGGGACCGTTGACTGGAAGGTCTGCTGACACGGCTTGGCTCATCGCCGAGAGTCTCGCCAGCAGCTTCAGCCGGATCGTCATGCACTGATTGAGCGGTTTCTGTAGCACCTGCCGCGGGTTCGGCCTTTGTCTTGCCTTTCGACCTCAAATCCTCCACCAGCTTGTCTGCGACGGCGACGCTGGCGGCGTTGCCGCCGAACACAGCGGCGCCGCCTACTGTATTGATGGCGTGTTTTGCCAATGAACCCAAGGCTGGGTGCTGTTTGCTCAAGGCGTTGACCGCAGCGCCTTTACCGGCTTCCAGCGCCGCAAAACCGCCGGTCAGCGTGCTGACATTGGCGGCGCCGGAAGGGGTGAAAGTGGCTTTGGCGGTTCTCGATATCGCCCCCAGCGGATCGGTGACCAGTGTGCGGCCGGCGTTGGCCAGACGTGCCCCTCCATTGGCGAGAGGCGTACGGACGGTTTTCGCGTCCCGCAATGCCTTCAACGTGTCGAACCATTCGGTTTCTTGACTCAGGTCCGGTTTGGGCGGGCTGTCTCTTCGTCCCAACAGCAGCGCGGGGCCACTGGTGCCTTGCTCGGTGCGCCGATTGTGGGCGAGGTACCCGGTACCGGTACCGGCAGCGAGACCACCCGCAATAGCAAGGGCTGTGTCCACAATGGGCTCGGCCTTCGGATTGATCGCGGCCGCCACCGGGCCGACCACCGTCCTGATGCCATTGCGGATCGTGAACGTCTGCGCCTCCTTGGCGTTCTGGATGGCCAGGTTCGCGGTGGTATCGATGGTCTCCAGCGCGGCATTCAAGGACTCATGCAGTTTGTCCGCGGGCGCGTGCAAGTAGTACGCGTCTTCTCGAAGCTTTTTAATAGAAGCGCCACCGACCTGATCCATCGCTGATGCCGCCGCGAGTGAAATCGTGCCCAAGGCTGCCGCTTTTGCCACCGGGTTTTGTATGTTTGCCCCGATTCCCGTGATCACGGGGATGGCCGCCTGGAGCGACGACGCGACCGCAAAAGGCACGCCGCCAGCCGTACCCGACACCATTGAAGCGTTGCGGTCCATTTTCTTGGCTTTATCCATCAACGTCCCAAGCTCTTCGAACGAGATGTTCTCTGCCATCAGTTTGTCGACTCGGCTCTCTATGATTCGATCGATCTCCCCCCGGTGCGGCGATTCCACATCCAGACGATCCTTGTAGGGCTTGAACTGACTGCTCACGTAGGTGGTGAGCAAATGCTTCATCTCACGGGCTTCGTTCAGCGCCGCTGCGCTTACCTCCCCGGATTGAGGATGACCCTCTCCGACGGAAGCGTGGCCGGTGACAGCAGTCGAATTTGAGCGCTGCTGAAGTTCGATGGAGTGGGAGGAAACGGGGGGTTGCTGGCCAGACACGCGCATGGTGAGATCCTCTGGATATAGGGATGCAGCTCGACATCGCTGCTATCGACGATGGTTTTCCAGAAGGTCTGTGGCCGGAGGCGCCATTCCGGTTCCTGTTGCGATGGTTGTATTTGAAGGTTGTGTTTCAGGATGATGACGCTTTCTCTCGACGAGAATCGACGTTAAAGGCCAAACCGCCGTTAACAATCGTCCTGCGCCAAGGATAAGAAATTCGACCGGTGCAGAGCGGCCGCCGCTAAGCAGTCACCGCCCTGCCCCGCCCCCTCAAATCGACAGACCGCTTTGGGTCAGCGGCTATGTCGATTTACCTACGTGGCCCTGCACCAGGGGTGTCGGGACCTTTCGCTGGTCACGTATATCCCTCGACACGCTGCCTATGAGCCGCAGTCATAGGATAACAACATGCCTTCCTGGGTCTGTCGGGCCTACCTAGAGTGACGGACATCGCAGCGCAAAAAGCGCTGCACTACCGTTAACGAGGTGATACCGATGAGCAACCCGAATGCCACTTCAACCCAAGCCGCCTTCGCTTGGGCGGCAGCCTGTGGACCCAAGGCCTGGCTCGCGCGCGGCGCATCAGTCGACGTCTGGAAACCGGCGGGGTCTTCATCAATAGCTTCCCGGCTTCTAACGCACGCATTCCGGTAGGCGGCGTGAAAAAGAGTGGTTACGGGCGCGAGCTCTCGCATTTCGGGTTGCGGGAGTTCACCAACGCCCAGGCTGTATGGGCCAAGACCATCGACTAAACGCAGCTACCGCTTTCCTGAATTGCAGAGAGAAAAAAAACCATGACTGATCGTTCCGCAAGTCCCGTTCTGCAGCCCGTCACGCTAGGCGGACTGCAACTGAAAAACCGAATTGTGATGGCGCCGATGACCCGCAGTCGCGCGGATGATGCCGGCGTCCAACCCGGCTACGTCGCTGACTACTACGCCCAGCGGGCGAGCTCCGGACTGATAGTGACTGAGGCGACCAACATTACCGCCCAGGCACGAGGGTACAGCCGAACGCCGGGCATCTGGACCGATGCGCAAATCGATGCGTGGAAGCGTGTGACCGAGGCGGTGCATCGTCAGGACGGCAAGATCTTCCTGCAACTCTGGCACACCGGACGCATGTCGCACCCTGACATGCACAACGGCGGCCTTCCTGTAGCGCCATCGGCGATCAAGCCTCATGGGCAGATCCGGGTTCATGAAGGCATGAAAGATTTCGTCACGCCGCGAGAGCTGGAAACCGATGAGATTCCGCTGATCGTAGAGGATTACCGCAGGGCAGCCCAAAACGCCAGGATTGCCGGTTTTGACGGTGTTGAAGTGCATTCTGCAAACAACTATCTGCTTGAGCAGTTCATTCGCGACAGCACCAATGTGCGGACAGACCGTTACGGCGGTTCGCTGGAAAACCGCCTGCGTTTTCCTCTGGATGTGGTCAAGGCAGTCATCGACGTGTGGGGCCCCGAACGTGTCGGCATCCGTATCTCGCCAGTGACTACAACGCCCGGCGAAACCCCGCTGGACAGCAACACCATGGCCACTTTCGGTGCCTATGTTGCCGCGCTATCGGATCTGGGAATGCTGTACATCCATGAGATTGAGGGCGTCACTCAGCTGAGTCGCGAAGAGGTCAACGGCGTGGACTTTAAAAAGCTGCGGCAGGGTTTCAGCGGCGCCTACATCGCCAACAACCAATACACGCTCGATCTGGCCGAGCAGACGCTGGCGGCGGGAGAAGCTGACTTGTTTAGCATCGGCCGCCCTTTTATCGCCAACCCCGACCTGGTTTATCGCTTGGGCAGCGGAGCGCCGTTGGCGGAAGCGCCCAAGGTCTACTGGTACGGTGGCGATTCGACCGGTTACTCGGACTGGCCTGCAATGGGTTGAAACCCTCCTGCGAACCTATATCCCCCTCCCCTCCAAGCCGTCGCCAGTCGACGGCTTTTTCATGCTTGGATAAAAGCCTCCGTTACCCAGAATGGGCGAAGCTTAAAATGCTTCACTTCCAGGACGTTCCAGATCCAGCCAACACACCCTGCCGAATCCGACCTAAATGAAACACACCGCAGTGCGCGAAGCGTTGGGATCAGAACGAGATATCAGCGAACGCTGGGCATTGATTAATCCGCTCATGCTGGGAGGTGTCGATGCACACACCACCATCTTGTAGGTAGCGCTCCAGTGCGGTGTCAGTGAATGCGCCTTGAGGCTCGAAGGTGTCGCTCGAATGATGCGGGTTAATGCTTCTGTGTCGTCAAGCAACCGCGACTACCCTGTCCTTAAAGGAAGAGATGCGGTGCCGCGCGATCCCGGTTTTTTCATCTCATCAGGACATGCGTATCTCGTCGGCAGGCACACTTGCCGGGTCGAAACAAAACTCCTGGGTGAGGGCAGGACCCTATCCACAAGATCAAACCGATCTCCAGGGACGGAAGAGGTAGCAGCGTGTCCGTCAGATCCAAATGAGTTATT
Source organism: Pseudomonas sp. (assembly GCF_036387035.1). Taxonomy (GTDB): domain Bacteria; phylum Pseudomonadota; class Gammaproteobacteria; order Pseudomonadales; family Pseudomonadaceae; genus Aquipseudomonas. Next base: position 43,600 of record NZ_DASVUM010000187.1, read on the forward strand.
CGCTTAACTTAGCGCACTCAACGAAAAAGCCCGACATTAAGTCGGGCCTGATTAAACACATCATTTATTTACCAGTTCATAACAGTCATCTCACGTGCCGGAGTAATAGAAATGACATGATTATAATGATCATACCGTCAGCGAATCATTCGGCTGCCTTAATGATCAGACCCGCAACTGCTTTCGGATAAGCGAGCATTGCAACGTGGCTTGAAGGTACTTCTATCGAAGTGGCATGCATGCGCTTGGCCTGATCGCGTTGCTGCTGCGGCGAAATGATCAGGTCATTAGCGGCGACGACCGCAAACGAAGGGACCTTGTGCCAGGCAGCGTGGGCTACTGTTTGACCCAGCGCCTTGCTGTTCAACGCGCCTTGCGTTGCGGCAATCAGTTTTTGATCGGAAGGTGACAGGTCAGGCGCAAAGAACTTGGCCACGCCTGCGTCGCTGACCTTTAAGTAACCCTCGTTATCTTTTACGAAAGACGCGAGCGCTGGCATTTGCGGGTAGCCTTTAGCTGAGTCGTAAACAGACTGGCCGTCATCGGGTGCGTAAGCCGCCACATACACCAGGGATTTGACTTTGTCGTTGACGCCGGCGTCACTGATAACAGCGCCCGCCCACGAGTGCCCTACCAGCACCACCGGCCCCTCTGCATCGTTGATCGCGCGATTGGTAGCCGCGACATCGCCGTCCAGTGAGTCCAGGGAATTCTGCACCGCAACCACCTTCAGCCCAGCTTTCTCAAGCAGCGGAATCACTTTGTTCCAGGATGAACCGTCAGCGAAAGCGCCGTGCACGAGTACGACCGTTTTGGCGGTCTGTACTGCGGCCGGATTTTCCTGTGCAACGGCCGCAGTTGTAAGCGCAGCCAGCGTCAGGGATGAGATAAGAGCGGCAATTTTAGTTTTGGATTTCATCTATTTATTCCTTGTGGCAAGTTTGATTAGGGTAAGCATTGCGTCGGAGAACTAAGCTTTGTCGGTTTATTCACCACCATCACCCGTGTGAGCAGCACCACAAGTAATTCTGAGGTTTGGTTAACCAGACCGTGTCCTAGGCTCGTCTTTCAATCATCAAGCGCTTGATGCGCTGCGATGGATGCCACTCTAGGCAGGACGCCAAATGCCAACAAGGAGTGTTGTTATCCTATGACTACGAATCATAGGCGCGATAGAAACGAGGATGAGGGGGAAGGTTCGGAGGTTCACGTTTGCCAAAGTTAAACTTCGAGCAGTCGAGCAATGCGCGCACCGCCAGCTTTTTAGTCACTGGGCCGTATGTGCATAGACGCACTAAAAGCCGATGCCCACGCGGGCGCACCCGCTCAGGACGTCAGAATCTCCAGTACCTGCACCACGAGGCTTGCGAAGTCTACCCAAGCGCTGTCGTTCGATATTCGACCAAGTCTTCCCTATGGGACGTTGGCGCTTCGCGTAACGACCAGAGGATCGGATATGCTCGTCAGATCGCCTTCGATCTGAGCGGAGATGTGCAGCGCACCGGCCATCACGCCGCTCCTGGGATCCTGTACCCATTTTAGCCACGCCTTATCGAACGTGCTGCCCAGACTGCTGCGGATCAGGGCCTCACTGTCCGGGCGGTCGTTGGCCTGGATGACTGCGCGAACGCCCGCCACACCGACGGAAATCAACGCACCGGCCAGTTTGCCCGCCACTCCCGCAACCACACTGGCAGCTCCGCGCGGCGCCATTTCTGCTTCGATCCTTTGACTCGCGCGCGTGGCCACAGGCGCCATGGCCGCAGCCGTAGAGTCTATGCCGTTGTCGCCGCCGCTTTGATGAATCTTGTCGATCAGCGCTGTGTAGGCTGGCAAGGTGCTCAGAGGTTCGCTGTGCAATACCTGATACAACGAGGCGTCGCGGGCTGACGGTGGGCCCAGGCGGATGGCCGGGATTTTCTGGATATGGCCGTTGAGCTGGGGTAAGGGAACCTCGTAACGGCGGGATATGACCTGCAATTGCTGCAAAATAATCTGTGCGTAGAACGCTGTCGTCTCGTTGAGGATGGCGTCCGGATCGATCTCCACCGCGACCGGCCTCAAGACTTTCTCCTGATAAGCCTCAAGCAAGTAGGCAGCCAGCCGTCTGGCGGACTCATCCTGCTCGCCGTTGGCACTGAGGGCGTACCAGCTCACCTTGGCCGAGAGCCATTCCTGCGTCCAGTAACTGCTGAACCAGGGAATGAAGACTTCTTCGGTCTGTTGGTAAACCCGCATGCGCCAGTGATCCATTGATCCGTGGGCGTAGGTTTTCGCTTGCTCGATGGCGGATCGGGACGCTGCAACGATGTCACCGTCGACCTGCCGCCACGTCGCAGGGCCGACATAGACCGCCTTGGGCGTCACAGGCGAAAGCGCGGGCGTGACGCATCCGGTCAAGACCATCAGCATTGCGGCGATCACCGACGGGAGAGTCAGCATCTCGACGTCCTTTGGTATTTCCCAGATGAGGTTTCTGGTGACCAAACTTCCACCGTGAGTATAGCGACGGGTGTAAGGAAGAACCCCGATCAGGATGTTTACTGATCAGAGGTAATCCGCTGGAAACCAGCACGCTGTCCAGGCATGAATCCACGGCTTCTGTCTCATGGGCGCCCAACAGCGTCTAGTCTGCTCATAAAGCGACTTGACGCTCTGCACTTAACTTCGAGTGACCACGATGAGTATGAACACCCCGGTTCGATGCTCGTCCTGGGCGCTGTCGATCCTGCTCCTGACCTGTCTGGGGATGACGGCGGGATGTGGAGGCCACGCAAAAAGTACCCGTTATTACGCGTCGGCCGCGGGTTCAAACTGTTATGCCAAAGCGTTGCCTACAACGGGTGAAGGAGGCCTCGCGTGGGGCAATACTCTGGGTGTTGCACGGCAAAAACCCCTGAATAACTGCACCCGTTATGCCGGGCGGTCCGGCGGTACCCCGGACACTTGCAAGGTAGTCCTCGCCGGGTGCAAAGAGTAATCATGCTCACCCATAAACTTCTCCGAAGGGATGGCTGATCGGCATTGGTCTATACGGGTTGCCAGCAGCACTTGAATGCGTCACGTGGTGTAGAACCTGATCAAAGTCGACGCCGCCCAAGCGTCCGCGCGACCGGCGCGCATCGACACAGATGTAGCCACTAGGCTACTCTGGACGTATGACCAAAAACAATAAACCCATGTATGCAATCGATACCACGTCAGAATTTACTGGTTGGCTGGGCGGGATCAAAGATGTTCAAGGAAAAGCAGCCGTAACCGTCAGGATGTTGCGGGCACAAAACGGTAACTTTGGTGATACAGAGCCCGTCGGCAACGGTCTGAGTGAAATGCGCGTTTTCGTGGGTCCTGGCTACCGGGTGTATTACGTCCGATCAGGCCAGACAAGCTACCTGATGCTTTACGGCAGCGATAAGACGGATCAAAAACGGGGCATCAAACGCGCCAAAGAAATTCTAGACGCACTCCGAGGTGCATGATTATGAGTAACCAGAACAAACCCGATGACATGCCCATTCTCAACCTGAATCCGGGCAATACAAGCCGCTTCGAGGCCTCCCGCTTCCTGGACACGCCCGAAACTATCAGTGCGTTCCTGGCCGAAGCGATGAAAGAACACGACCCCGAAGTCATGATGCAAGCGATCGCCGAAGTGGCCAAAGCCCAAGGCGTGAACAGGTTGGCGCAGAACGCCGGGGTGAACCGTGAGAGCCTTTACAAAGCACTGAAGGGCGGCACCCACGTTCGCTATGACACGGTGATGCGCCTCATGCTTGCTGTCGGGGTTGAGCTCACTGTGAAGCCAGCACAAGAGCTTCGACCGGATGACTTAGTGGTTATGAATGAAGAGGCTTACGGGCTTCTCTGCCACAGCTCAAAACTGCGCAAACGGACGGGGTCGGAATTGATAAAGCGAGAAGGCTTGCGCCCTGCAATAGCGAAAGCTGCTGCTAAGCCAGCTGCGAAAGCGCCTGCGAAATCTGGCGTTATACCAGCTGCAAAACCAGCCGCGAAAGTGCCTGCGAAACCTGGCGTAAAACCGGCTGCCAGGCCCGCAGCGAAAGCGCCAGCGAAGCCCTCGGACACTCGCGCCAGCGCCTAATGACGCCAGATCCAGCCCGGCCGGCTGGACGTGATGCGCGCTGACGTCCTCCATGAGTGCAACGCACACGGCATCGAACAAGTCAGGGCGACGGGGTGGCTTCGCGCTGCACCTCGTCCTTTCCGGCGATACACCATTTGCCGTTGACGTCCATCTTGCTGGGCATACGGCTGCCCTGATCGAGCAGCTCGTGCTATAGGCGTCGGTAAAGCTGACCCGACTGTCCTTTTATCGCTTCTTTTGCATGCGCGAGGAATGGCCGCGCTCACGATCCGGCGCGGCTCTGCTGCCATCCGAACACAACGGTAAGAGAGAGCGTCTGCTTGGGGTCCAAAGCAGCCCTTAGCGCTCAGTTCGCAGCATAGTCCGGGTGGACTCCCCAGACTCGCGTCTCTGAGGAAGAAAGGTTCAGTCCATATAGGCCCATGTATCAGCGCCATCAAAGATTCGGACGGGTATGCTCTGGATGAGTTGACGATCGAAGTTGTTTAGATTGACCCCGACTTCGGCACCTGCCTCCGGCGTAAGCGCTTCCCAATGAGTTACGCATCCACAGGTTCTGCATCGGATGGTACTCAGGGTTTCTTTACCCCATACATATGCCGATGTGTTTTGCGGATGCCCATCAATTTTCACCATCGCGGACTCGAAGTGAGCCCACAGCGTCCCCAGCCGAACACAGATCGAGCAATTGCATTTGATTGCATAGGCTGGGGGTTCGGAGATCACCAAGCGCACACCTGCGCAGTGGCATGAACCTTCCAGCAGTTTACTTCCGGTTTTGATGGACATGGCGTTCCTTGGGCGTTCTGCCCCAGTGTGGTGTTCGGGTCAGGCGATCCCCCGCATACCCAAGGATCGGACAGCGGTGCTAACCATGGGGCGCGCTGCCGGCCCCTTCGCCTAACTCACGCTGCATGATAACGGTGTCGAGCCAGCGGCCGTGCTTGAAGCCTACCGATTCAAACACCCCGACCTTGCGAAATCCCTGGCGCTCGTGCAAGCGGATCGACGCAAGGTTTTCGCTGTTGCCAATGATCGCGACCATTTGCCGCCGTCCACCTTCGATACAACGCTCGATGACCCTACTCAACAACGCCTGCCCGATGCCCAGACCAGACATGTCCTCGCGGACATAAACAGAATCTTCGACTGTAAAACGGTAGGCCGGACGTGGTCGATACAGCGTGGCGTAGCCATAGCCGACCACTTGTCCATCGTGCTCGGCCACCAGATACGGCAAACCATGGGCACAAACATCAGCGCGCCGTTGGCGCATCTGTTC
>NZ_DASVUM010000188.1:0-9858 GCF_036387035.1 Pseudomonas sp.
GGCAGTCAGGGAGCACTGGGCGGAGGCGGGGCCGGGCTGGGTTCGACCGATTCGTTGTTTTATTCCTTTGTCAGCACCAACCTGCAAGTGGCGATTCATGCGCTGGAGACCAACGGCCGCACCCAGGTGCTGTCGGCGCCGTCGCTGGTGGTGATGAACAACGAAAACGCGCAGATTCAGGTCGGCGACAACATTCCCATCAGCCAGACCACCGTCAACACCGCCACCTCGGACACCACACTGAGCAGCGTCGAGTACCTGCAGACCGGCGTGATCCTCAACGTCGTACCGCGCATCAACCCGGGCGGTCTGGTGTACATGGACATCCAGCAGCAGGTCAGCGACGCCGACGACACTGTCACCGTGAACGGCAACCCGCGCATTTCGACGCGGTCGGTGTCGACCCAGGTCGCCGCGCAAAGCGGGCAGACCGTGTTGCTCGGCGGACTGATCAAACAGGACAACAGTGAGAGCGTGAGCAGCGTGCCGTATCTGGGCCGAGTGCCCGGTCTGGGCTGGCTGTTCGGCAATCGCAGCAGGTCCAGAGACCGCACCGAGTTGCTGGTGCTGATCACGCCGCGGGTCATCAACAGCAGCAGCCAGGCAAGGCAGGTCACCGACGATTACCGTCAACAGATGCAGCTGCTGAACGGTGCCAGCGCGCCGCAAGCCCTGCGCTAGACGCTTCACAGCTGTAACAAAGTGTTCCGGGGCGCGCGGTCTGGGCGGTAATATGCGCAGGAACGCTTGCGAAGGCGGCTTTGACAGCCCGCTTCGCGCACTTGGCAAACATCGGGCGCCATCACCGGCCCCTACACGGAAAACCAACAATGATCTTGAGAGTGACTGGGGTGGTGATGGCGATTTTCGCCATCGCCTTGTTGTACATGGGCGCGCAACTGGTGGCCGCAGGCGGCTCGCCGGCGTATTCGATCATCGCCCTCGCCGTACTCGCGTCGGCGGTGCTGCTGTTTCTGAAAAAGCCATCGGCGCTGACCGTTTATGCGCTGTTGATGTGGGGGATTCTGATCTGGATCGTCTACGAGGTCGGCTTCGACAAATGGCAGTGGATCCCGCGCGGCGACCTGTTCGCGCTGCTGGGTCTGTGGCTGGCGCTGCCGTGGGTGGTGCGTCCGCTGTACAAGGCGCAGAACCCGGTCGACGCGCGCCGCTTCCATCCGTTTCTGGGTGGCACGGTTGGCGTGATGATCCTGATCGTGCTGGCGGTGATGTTCTACGACCCGTACCCGGTCGCCGGCAAGATCGAAACCCCGGTGGCGACGCGCAGCACGGGCGAAGCCGGCAATGACTGGGTCGCCTATGGCGGCACCAACAACGGGCAGCGCTTCTCTAGCCTCGATCAGATCAACCCCGGCAACGTGAAGAAGCTTGCCGTGGCGTGGGAATACCACACCGGCGACCTGCGCGATGCCGCAAAGGACGCCGGCGAGTACACCTTCGAAGCGACGCCGCTGAAGGTCAACAACCGGGTCTACTTCTGCACGGCGCACAACGAAGTGCACGCGCTGAACCCTGAAACCGGCAAGCTGGACTGGAAGTGGGAGCCGGAAAAAAACCGCTCTTATCTGCAGCAGCATCAGACCTGCCGTGGCGTCAGCTATTACGCGCCAGCGACAACCGCCGCAGCCGATGCAACGGCGAGCCAGTGCGCCAAGCGCATCATCAGTGCCACGGCGGACGCCAAACTGGTGGCCCTGGACGCTGACACCGGTAAGCTGTGCAGCGATTTCGGCAATAACGGTGTGGTCGATCTGAGCGCCAACATGGGCGAGATCCGCCCCCATGCCCTGATGCAGACTGCCGCCCCGTTGATCGCCGGTGAGCTGGTGATCGTCGGCGGTTCGGTGATGGACAACGGCTACAACGACGGCAACCCCTCGGGCGTGATCCGCGCCTACAACGCCGTGACCGGCAAGCTGGTGTGGAACTTCGACCCGGCCCATCCGGAAAACACCCAGCCCATCGCGGCCGATCAGACCTACCCGCAGGACACGCCGGTGGCCTGGGGCACGCTGAGTGCCGACATGAAGAACGGCCTGGTGTTCGTACCCTTCGGCAACGCCTCCCCGGACGAGCTGGGCATCAACCGTGACCCGAACAGCAACACGGAAAAATTCCGTGACACGCTGGTGGCGCTGGACTTGAATACCGGTGCGTTCAAGTGGAAGTTCCAGTCGTCGAACAACGATCTCTGGGACCGCGATAACCCCTCGCAGCCGACCCTGATGGACGTCGGCAAAGCCGGCAGCCAGCAGCCAGCGCTGATCCTGCCGACCAAAGTGGGCAACATTTTTGTCCTGAACCGCCTCACCGGCCAGCCGATCGTGCCGGTCGATCAGGTCAATGTGTCGACCCAGGGCGGCGTGGCGGGCGAGCAGTTCGCCGCGACTCAGCCGGTGTCGAAGATCAACTTCATTCCCGAGCCGCTGACCGAAAAATCCATGTGGGGCCTGACGCCGTTCGATCAGATGTCCTGCCGCACGACCTACAACAAGCTGCGCTATGACGGCAACCCGTGGACGCCCAGCACCGAGCAGGGCTCCCTGATCTTCCCGGGCAACATCGGTGCGTTCAACTGGGGTTCGGTGGCGGTCGATCCGGACCGGCAGATTCTCATCGCCGCACCGGTGCGTCTGGCCTACACCTACAACCTGATCAAGCGCACTCCGGAAACCGCCGAGAAGCGTCTGTTCACCCAGGATGGCACGCCGTACTGGAACGAGAACTTCAAGGGCGACTACGCGATCCGCATCAAGCAGTTCGCCTCGGAGCTGGGCGTGCCCTGCATTGCGCCGCCTTGGGGCCGCATGGTGGGCGTTGACCTGACCAGCGGCAAAACCGAGTGGATGCGCCGCACCGGCACCACCAAAAACCTCAAGACCACGTTCCTGCCAGGCCGCTTCCCGATTGGCTTCCCGATGGGCATGGTCGCCCACGGCGGTCCGCTGGTGACAGCGGGCGGCGTGGTGTTCCACGGCGCCACGGCGGATAACTTCCTCCGCGCGTACGACATCAACACTGGCGCGGTGCTGTGGGAGAAAGAGCTGCCGGCAGGCGGCCAGGCGACGCCTTCTACCTACATGGGCAGCGACGGCAAGCAATACGTCGTTATCTCCGCCGGTGGACACGGCTCGCTCGGCACCACGCTGGGCGACAGCGTGATCGCGTTCCGTCTGGATTGATGGGATGACGTGTGAAAAAGGCCGTGACGCAGTAGTGCGTCCCGGCCTTTTTTACGCGCGGGCATTAACCGTAAGCACGCGGTCAAAACGTACATTCTGTAGGCGCGTGGCTTGTCCCGCGATCGGCCGGGGACCGGTCGTGAAACCTTTGCACGCGGTTCGCTCGACGGAATGCGGCGCCCTGGATGCTGCCGCTGCGCGCCAGATCGCGGGACAAGCCACGCTCCTACTATGGATCGGTGCCTAACGGGAGCGCTGCCGCGGCGTGCTGTTAAAAAACGATGTTCTGGTAGAACGCTTTCAGCGTGTCGACGAACTCTTCGGACAATTTGGTCCGCGCCTGGGGCGATGCCCACATGACGTAGGTGGGGAACAGGATCTGCGGCACGAAGGGGCGGATGACGATGTCCCGGTGCCGGTAATCCCGGGCCACCAACGGATGCGCCAGGGTGATGCCCATGCCCAACGCGACCATCTCGCAGTTGATCGCGCTGTATTGCGCTTCTACGGTCATGACTCTTTCCACGCCCGCCTGTTCGAACAGGCCGTCGACCAGCGCGCGGGTGCCATCGCCGTGGCACAACGAGACGAAGGTTTCGCCCTCAAGGTCGGTGAAGGTGATGCTCGCCCGACTCGCCAGAGGATGGGACGCCGGTAACACGCAGACCGCCGCCACTTCGCTGAGCAACTCGATCTGCTGGCTGTCGACATCGCCAGGTTTGACCACAATCCCCACATCACAGAACTGCGACTTCACCCATTGTTCAACGGTGGGCGAAGAGTTCACGTGCAGGGAAACGGTCAACTCCGGACGCGACTCGGTAAACGCCTTGAGCACTTGGGGAATCATGCTTAACCCGGTGGACGGCACCGCGGCCACGCGCAAACGTCCGGTGCCCAGATTGCGAATATTCTTTGCTGACAACTTGAGGCTGTCGAGCCCGACGTAGGCGCGCTCGACCTCTTGAAAAAACGCCTGGCCTTCCTGAGTCGGAATCAACCGCACGCCTGCACGCTTGAACAGGTTCAGCCCGGTGCTCAGTTCCAGCTGGGCAATCAACCGGCTGATGTTGGGCTGGGAGGTAAACAGCACCTCGGCGGCAGCGGTCATGGAACCCAACCGCATGACGCTGCGGAAGGCTTCGATCTGTCTGAGGTTCATGTCGCACTCCATATCAAATATGAATAACCAGGGCTGATATCCGTATTTGACCATATGGAAGGGGTTTGGCAATACTCGAACCCAGCCACCCATAGCGCACATGAAGATGCGCCACCCGGCGATGGATTCGCCGGGCGCATGCACGCTGCATGCACGGCTTCGGGTGACACCGAAGCGACTGACGCATTGTTCGATCTGCCCCACGCACTTCGGAGATAGTCTGTGAATAGCCTTGACCTTCCTTCAGCAGCACGACCGTTTCGTCCCTTCCATCGCAGTGCAGTGGTTCTGGCCCTGACGCTCGGCGCACTGAGCAGCACGCAGTCCTTTGCCGAGACCACGCTGTACGTGGCCGGCGTCGGCGGTTCGACCGAGCAGATGTACCAAAACCGCGTGATCCCGGCTTTCGAAAAACAGCACAACGTCAAAGTCGTGTACGTGGCCGGCAATTCCACGGAGACCCTGGCCAAGCTGCAGGCACAGAAAGGCCGTCAGCAGATCAACGTCGCGATGATGGACGACGGCCCGATGTACCAGGCGCTGCAGATGGGGCTGTGTGAAAAGCTCACCGACGCGCCGATTTACAAAGACCTCTATCCGCTGGCGCGCCTGAGCCCGGAAGCCACCGGGATTGGCGTGGTAGCGACGGGCATCGGCTACAACGAAGAGGCCTTCAAGAAACGCGGCTGGGCCGCCCCGGATTCCTGGGAAAACCTCACCGACCCGCGCTTCAAGCAACTGCTGGGCATGCCTCCGGTGACCAATACCTATGGCCTGCACACGCTGGTGGAAATGGCCCGGTTGAGGGGCGGCGGCGAAAAGAACATCGACCCGGGCTTCAAGGCGCTGAAGGACGAAATCGGTCCCAACGTGCTGGCGTGGGTGTCAGCGCCCGGGGAAATGGACGGCATGATGCAGAACGGCGACATCGTCATGGCGGTGTATGGCAGCGGCCGGGCCGTGGCGCTGCAGGGCACCGGTTTTCCGCTTAAGTTCATCTACCCCAGGGAAGGCGGGATCGCCCTCCAGGTCGCCGCCTGCAGCGTGACACCCAACGCCCAGTCCGGGCTGGCCCAGGCGTTTATCCAGTACGTGCTGTCACCTGAGGTGCAGGAGATCCAGGCGCGGGAAAACGGCTTCGCGCCGGTCAACCAGACCGTCAAGCTTCCCGACGACGTCGCCGCGCGCATGCCGTACGGCCCGGAGAAGGTCAACGCACTGATCAAGGTCGATTGGGACGCCATCAATCCGCAGCGCAGCGAGTGGACGACGCGCTGGAACCGGACCGTCGAGCGCTAGGGCTCGATTCAGTGAGCGTTGCTCACTGATCGGTTTCATCGATCGACTGCCGCTGATCAGCGTACGCGCCGATCCTACCGAGCACCCTTCTGGAGACGCAGGTTCGCCTGCGTGGCACGCCCATGGCATTTCTCACCCTCGAAGGCATCGTCAAGACCTACGGCACGTTCAGGGCCATTGACGGTTTGAACCTGGAAGTCCGGCACGGCGAGTTCATCGCCTTGCTGGGCCCGTCCGGGTGCGGCAAGACCACCACCCTGCAATCCATCGCAGGCTTCGTGCAGCCCACCGAAGGCCGCATCGTCCTCGACGGCCGCGACATCACTCACGTACGTCCCGAACAGCGCGGCCTGGGCATCGTCTTCCAGAGCTACGCGTTGTTCCCGCACATGACCGTGGCGCAGAACATCAGCTTTGGCCTCGAGATGCGCGGCGTGCCCAAGGCCGAGCGCGGCAAACGCGTCGACGAAGCGCTGGCACTGGTGCGCCTGAACGGCCTCGGTGAGCGGTACCCCAAAGCCCTGTCCGGTGGGCAGCGTCAGCGGGTGGCGATTGCCCGTGCCCTGGCGATCCGCCCGAACCTGCTGCTGCTCGACGAACCCATGTCCAACCTGGACGCCAAGCTGCGCGAAGAGATGCACATCGAGCTGCGGGCCATTCAGCGCGAGCTGGGCATCACTACCATTCTGGTGACCCACGATCAGGTCGAGGCCATGACCATGAGCGACCGCATCGCGGTGATGCAGAAGGGACGCATCGTGCAGATCGACACGCCCTTCGAAGCTTACGAGAGGCCGCATTCGCCGTTCGCTTCGGCGTTCCTTGGCAAGACCAACGCCTTCGCCGGCGCCGTGCAGTTACGCAACGATCGCTGCTGTCACGTGCAGGTCCACGACACGCTGATGCACGTGCCCCACGAAGACCGCGCGCTGGGCAATGACGTCAATGTCTACATTCGCCCGGAAAAAATCCGCCTGGTCGAGGTCGGCAGCGGGCGGTTTTCCGGTCGCGTCAGGCTGCGGGTGTTCCTCGGTAATCTGTGGTTGATGGCGGTGGAGAGTCGTCTGGGGCTGGTGCACATGACCCTGCCGAACCTCGGCACGCCGCCGCCGGAGGAGGGCAGTGAGGTCGGGCTGGACTGGTCCGACGATGACCTGCGCCTGCTGGACCGGGAGGTCGCCCATGGCAACGTATGACGCCGAACGGGTGGGCGTGGCGCCGTGGCTGCTCAGCGGGCCGGCGCTGGTGGTCTTCATCGCGCTGCTGCTGGCGCCTTTGCTGCTGACTGCCGTGTTGTCATTGAACCTGTTCAGCGACACCGACGGCGTGGTGCCCGGCTACAGCCTTGGCAATTACCTGGAGGTGTTCAAGGACGATTATTTCCACGAGATTTTCCTGCGCACCGGCGGCATGGCGCTGGCGGTCACCGTGCTGTGCGTGCTGCTGGGCATTCCGGAGACCATCATCATTGCGCGCATGGCGCCGCGCTGGCGTTCGCTGTTCCTGCTGGTGGTGTTGGGGCCGCTGTTGATTTCCGTGGTGGTGCGGACCCTGGGTTGGGCGATTCTGCTGGGCAACAATGGGCTGATCAACGACGCGCTGCAAGCGCTGGGCATCACCGATCAGCCGGTAAAAATGTTGTTTACCCAGGTGGGTGTAGTGATTGCGCTGACTCACGTGCTGGTGCCGTTCATGGTCATTGCCGTCTGGGCGACCCTGCAACGGCTGGACCTGCAGGTGGAGTGGGCAGGCCTGTCCCTCGGCGCCTCGCGGCTGACGGTGTTCCGCCGCATCATCCTGCCGCAGATCATGCCGGGCGTGCTGTCCGGTTCGATCATCGTCTTCGCCCTGGCCGCCTCGGCCTTCGCCACGCCCGCGATCATCGGCGGCCGGCGCCTGAAAGTCGTGGCGACGGCGGCGTATGACGAATTCCTCGGCACCCTGAACTGGCCGCTCGGTGCGGCCATCGCGATGCTTTTGCTGCTGGCCAATCTGATCATCATTCTGGGTTGCAGCAAGCTGGCCGAGCGCCGCTTCAAGCAAGTCTTCGAGTAGCCGCCCATGCACAAGAACGGAATTTTCTCGCTGCTGTTCCACGCCGTGTTTGTCACGTTCATCGTCGCGCCGCTGCTGGTGGTAATGGCGATGGCGTTCACCACCAAGGGCTACCTGTCGTTGCCGACCGAGGGCCTGTCACTGCGCTGGTTTCACGCGCTGGCGGACAACCAGGAAATGCTCGACGCCTTCGCGCTGTCGATCAAACTGGGCCTGGCGTCGGCGACCATTGCTGCGCTGCTGGCGGTGCCGGCGGCTCTCGCCATCAGCCGCTACGACTTTCCCGGTCGTGGCGCGGTAACAGGGTTTCTGCTGTCGCCGCTGATGATTCCGTCGGTGGTGCTGGGGATCGCGTTTCTGCGCTTCTTTTCCCTGGCGCAGATCGGCGGTTCGTTCTGGGCGCTGACCCTGACCCACGTCATTGTCGTCCTGCCGTATGCGCTGCGCCTGACGCTGGCGTCGACCATCGGCCTGGAACGCGACATCGAGCACGCTGCAATGTCCCTCGGTGCCAGTCGCTGGACGGCGTTTTACCGCGTGGTGCTGCCGCGGATTCGCACCGGTGTGATCGGCGGCTGGATGTTGGCATTCATTCAAAGTTTCGACGAGCTGACGATGACCGTGTTCGTGGCAACGCCTGGCACCACGACCTTGCCGGTGGCGATGTACAACCAGATTTCCCAGACCATCGACCCCCTGATTACCGCGGTTTCGACTGTGCTGATCGTCGGTACGTTGCTGCTGATGCTGATATTGGACCGAATGGTCGGATTGGACCGGGTGTTGATTGGAGAAGGCAAATGAGCCAAGGCACACAGAGCGTCATCCAGTCGGACGTGATCGTCATCGGCGGCGGGCTGGTGGGGACGGCGGTGGCGTACGGCCTGGCGCGCAACGGGGCGAACACCGTGGTGCTGGACCAGGGCGACGATGCGTTTCGGGCCTCGCGCGGCAATTTCGGCCTGGTCTGGGTTCAGGGCAAAGGCCACGATTTGCCGGACTACTCGCGCTGGACGCGCTCTTCGGCGACCCGCTGGCCGGGCTTTGCCGAGGCGCTGCTGGCCGACAGCGGGGTGGACGTGCAGCTCAGGCAGCCGGGTGGTTTTCACATGTGCTTCAGCGATGAAGAACTGATCGAACGCCAGTCGCGCTTGCAAACCCTGCAGGACGCGCTGGGGGATTACCCGTTCCAGATGCTCGATGCCGCCGAGGTCAAGGCGCGCCTGCCATTGATCGGGCCCGCCGTGGTGGGCGCCAGCTACACGCCGCAGGACGGCCACGTCAATCCGCTGAAACTGCTGCGCGCGCTGCACACCTCGGCGCAGGCGAAGGGGGCGCGGTTCTATAACGGCGTGCAGGTCGACCGTATCGACGGTGCGACGGGCGAGTTTTGCGTGACCGCAGGCGATCAACGCTTCATCGCACCGCGCGTGGTGCTGGCGGCCGGACTTGGCAATCCCGGCCTGGCGCGGCAAGTGGGCCTGCACGCGCCGGTGGCACCGAACCGCGGGCAGGTGCTGGTCAGTGAGCGCGTGCGGCCGTTTCTCGATCATCCGACCATCAACGTGCGGCAGACCGACGAAGGCACGGTGCAGCTGGGCGACTCGATGGAGGAGGTGGGTTTTGACGACAGCACGTCCACCCACGTGCTCGAAGCGATCGCCCGGCGCGGCGTGGCGACCTTTCCGCTGCTGCGTGAAGTGCGGCTTATTCGGGCCTGGGCGGCGCTTCGGGTGATGAGCCCCGACGGTTTTCCCATTTATCAGCAATCGGCCAGCCACCCGGGCGCCTTCGTGGTGACGTGCCACAGCGGCGTGACCCTGGCCGCCGCCCACGCGCTGCGCATCGCGCCGTGGGTGATGGGCGGCGCGATGCCTGAGGAACTCGGCGTGTTTGCCGGCGAGCGTTTTCTGACTGACAAGGTGTTTTCCCATGCGCACTGATCCGCTGTTTCAACCGGTCATGAGTGAGGTCAGGTCGACGCGGACTGTCCACATCAGCTTCAACGATCAACCCCTCGAAGTGCCGGCGGGCATCAGCGTCGCGGCGGCGCTGCTGATGTCGGGCATCCAGCGTTTTCGCGCGACGCCGGTGAGTGAATCGCCCCGCGCGCCGTATTGCATGATGGGCGTGTGCTTC
>NZ_DASVUM010000189.1:0-18143 GCF_036387035.1 Pseudomonas sp.
GAAGGTTTTATGTGCCCTCCGTCGCTTTGCGGGCGCCATAATACCGTAATGAAACAAGCTGTCAAACTCTGTGGCTAGCGCGCTGCGTCGCCTCTGTTATGATCTTTGCAACTTGAGGTTTCAAACCCTTTGTTTTCACTATCAGGAGTAGCGCCATGCGCGAACAGGATTACGCAGTCAACAACCGCGTGCAGGTCGAGCAGCTAGAGGTTAGCCGCGTCCTGCGCAACACTTACGGGCTTCTGGCCCTCACCCTCGCCTTCAGCGGCATCATGGCGTTCGTTGCCCAACAGATGAACGTGCGCTACCCGAACGTGTTCGTGGTGCTGATCGGCTTCTACGGTCTTTTCTTCCTCACCAACAAATTGCGCGATTCGGCATGGGGCCTGGTCTCGGCGTTCGCACTGACAGGTTTCATGGGGTTCATCCTCGGCCCGATCCTCAACCGTTACCTCGGCATGCAAGGCGGCGCTGAAGTCGTCGGCTCGGCGTTCGCGATGACCGCACTGGTGTTCGGTGGTCTGTCGGCTTACGTGCTGATCACCCGCAAGGACATGAGCTTCCTCGGCGGCTTCATCACAGCAGGCTTCTTCGTGTTACTCGCGGCAGTGCTGGCCAGCATGTTCTTCCAGATCAGCGGCCTGCAACTGGCGATCAGCGCCGGCTTCGTGCTGTTCTCGTCGGTCTGCATTCTGTTCCAGACCAGCGCGATCATTCAGGGCGGTGAGCGCAACTACATCATGGCGACCATCAGCCTGTATGTATCGATCTACAACCTGTTCATCAGCCTGTTGCAGATCTTCGGCATCATGGGCAGCAAAGACTGATCAGTCTGCCTGCTTCAACAAAAAGCCCGCTTCAGCGGGCTTTTTGCTGTCCGGCGTTCGTGAATTCTTTATCATTGCGCCCATATTCCTTGTCAGCGCCCAACCGAGCCGCCCATGAAGTTCGCCATCGCTCTGCATTCGCCCGCTCACGCACCGTCCTCGCGGCGTGCCTTGCTCTTCGCCAACGCCGCGTTGGCGCAGGGACATGAAATCGTGCGGCTGTTCTTCTACCAGGACGGCGTACACAGCGCGTCCGGCAACGTCGTAGCGCCTCAGGACGAGTCAGACACCGCTGCCCAATGGCGTGATTTCATCACCAGGCACCAGCTTGACGGCGTGGTTTGCATTGCCGCGGCCCTGCGACGGGGCGTGTTGAACGCTGAAGAAGCGGAGCGCTACTCGCGACCTGCGGCGAACCTTCCGGCGCCATGGGAGCTGTCGGGTCTTGGCCAGTTGCACGACGCGGTGCAGTCTGCCGACCGCCTGATCTGCTTTGGAGGGCCGTGACGTGGCGAAGTCATTGTTGATTATCAGCCGTCAGGCACCCTGGTCCGGACCGGACGCCCGGGAGGCGCTGGACATTGCCCTGGCTGGCGGCGCCTTCGACCTGCCGGTGGCCATGCTGTTCATGGACGACGGCGTACTGCAGCTGGCCAAGGCGCAGAACGCCAGTCAGGTGCAGCAGAAAGACCTGACCGCCAACCTTCAGGCGTTGTCGATGTTCGGTGTGGAGGACCTGTTTGCCTGTGGCACCAGCCTGAGTGAGCGAGGCATGCCATCGACCGGGCTGAGCGTCGAACCGCTTCAGGTGCTGGATGACGCGCACATCGCCGCGCTTATTGACCGTTACGACCAGGTGATTACGATCTGATGGCTACTTTGCACGTCCTCTCGCACTCTCCTTTCACCGACTCGCGCCTGAGCAGTTGCCTGCGCGTGCTTGGCCGCGAAGACGCGATCCTGCTGTGCGGCGATGCGACCTATGCATTGAGCGCAAACACCGCCGTCGCAAACTCGCTCAGTGCCAAAGCCGCCAGCGTGCAGCTCTTCGTGCTTGATGAAGACGCATCGGCGAGAAACATCACGCTGCCTGAATGGGCCCAAGGCGTCGACTACGTGGGGTTCGTTGCGCTGTCGGTGCAATTCGACAAGGTCAACACGTGGCTATGAAACAACTCATCGTTGACGGGCGCAGCATCGAGCTGGACAAAGACGGCTATCTTGAAGACCTGCATGACTGGTCGAGCCAGGTTGCCGAAGCCCTGGCCATTGAGGAAGACATCGCCCTCACCCCCGAGCACTGGGAAATTCTGGAACTGCTGCGCGCGTTCTACGCCGAGTTTCAGCTGTCCCCGGCCACCCGGCCGCTGGTCAAATACACCGCGCTGAAACTGGGCGCTGACAAGGGCAACAGCTTGCACCTGAATCGCCTGTTCAACGGCACTCCCGCCAAACTTGCCGCCAAGCTGGCGGGCCTGCCCAAGCCGACTAATTGCCTATGAACGACTTCGCCCCCCTCGTCACCGAAACCCCTGCCGAGCACCCGTTCGCGCCCTTCGTTCGTATTCTCGGCAAGGGCAAGCGCGGCGCGCGCAACATGACCCGTGCCGAAGCCCGGGAAGCCATGGGCATGGTGCTCGATGAGAAAGTCGAAGACACCCAGCTCGGCGCGTTTCTGATGCTGCTGCGGCACAAGGAAGAAAGCCCGGACGAGCTCGCGGGTTTCACCGAAGCGGTACGCGAACGCCTGCACGCGCCGGCGCTGGCGGTGGACATCGACTGGCCGACCTACGCCGGCAAAAAACGCCATCTGCCGTGGTACCTGCTGGCTGCCAAGTGCCTTGCACAAAACGGCGTGCGCGTATTGATGCACGGCGGCGGCGCGCACACCGCCGGCCGCCTGTACAGCGAGCAACTGCTGGAATTATTGGGGATTCCGCTGTGCCGCACCTGGCAGACGGTGGGCCAGGCGCTGGAGCAGCAGAACATTGCGTTCTTCCCGTTGGGTGACTGGGCGCCACAGCTGCAGCGCATGATCGACCTGCGTAACACGCTGGGTTTGCGCTCGCCGATCCACTCGCTGGCGCGCATCCTCAATCCACTGAGCGCGCGGTGCGGGCTGCAAAGCATTTTCCATCCCGGCTACCAGGGCGTTCACCGCGATGCCAGCAGTTTGCTTGGCGACCACGCGATTGTGATCAAGGGCGACGGCGGCGAGGTGGAGATCAATCCGGACACCCTCAGCCACCTGTATGGCACCACGAACGGACAGCCGTGGGACGAGGAATGGCCGGCATTGTCGGATCGGCGCCACGTGAAGCCGGCCACCCTCGACCCACAGCAGTTGGTGGGCATCTGGAAAGGCGAGATCGAAGACAGCTACCCGCAACTGGCGCTGATTGCGACCATGGCGCTGGCGCTGAGAGGCCTCGGGATGCCGCGGGCTGAAGCCTTCGCACAGGCGGAGGAGTATTGGGCTAACCGCAACAAATCGATTTAGTCGATAGGAACTGCCGAGTCTTTGCGCCATTCGTTCGAACGATTGCCTTTAGACTGATCTCCAACGTACTTCGGTACACCTCAATTTGGAGTCAGACATGGGCCTTCTCGTGGAAGGGCGCTGGCAAGACCAGTGGTACGAAAGCAGCAAAGACGGCGCGTTTCAGCGTGAGCAGGCCAAGCGTCGCAACTGGGTCACAGCCGATGGTCGTCCAGGCCCGTCCGGGGAAGGCGGCTTCAAGGCGCAAGCCGGTCGCTACCACTTGTACGTTTCGCTGGCCTGCCCGTGGGCCCATCGCACGCTCATCGTCCGCAAGCTCAAGGGCCTGCAAGGCCTGATCGACGTGTCCGTGGTCAGCTGGCTGATGCGTGAAAACGGCTGGACGTTCGACAAGCAGACCGGCTCCAGCGGCGACGCGCTGGATGGCCATACGTTCATGTACCAGCGCTACCTCGCCGACACCGCCGACTACACCGGCCGTGTGACGGTGCCGGTGCTGTGGGACAAAGAGCTGAATCGCATTGTCAGCAATGAATCGTCGGAAATCATCCGGATGTTCAACGGCGCGTTCGACGAACTGACGGGCAACCGTCTGGATCTGTACCCGGCGCCGCTGCGCGACGAAATTAACCGGTTGAACGACCGTATTTACGCGGCAGTGAACAACGGTGTTTACCGTGCCGGTTTCGCGACGTCACAAGGCGCGTACGAAGAGGCCTTCGACGAGGTGTTCGCCGAGCTCGATGCACTGGAAGGCCTGCTGGACAACAACCGTTACCTGGCGGGTGAATACCTGACCGAGGCTGACGTTCGCCTGTTCACCACGCTGATTCGCTTTGACGCGGTGTACCACGGCCATTTCAAGTGCAACCTGCGGCGTATTGCCGATTACGCGAACCTGAGCAACTGGGTGCGCGAGATGTATCAGCTGCCCGGCGTCGCGGACACCGTGGACTTCGTGCACATCAAGCATCACTACTACGCGAGCCACGCCACGATCAACCCGACCGGCGTCGTGCCAAAGGGGCCGCAGCAGGATTTCAGCGGCGAGCATGATCGCCGACGGTTGAGCGGCAAAGGGATCTTGCAGAACGGCTGACGGGTTTGCGGTGCGCGTGGATGCCGCCTGAGCATCCACCGTACAGCCATGGCGGGGTGAGCCATCGCACAAGCGCGGTGGGCTTAAACGCCCGCTTGCGCCCCTTCAAACCACGCCAGCTTGTCCCGCAGTGTCACCACCTCGCCCACAATCACCAGAGTCGGCGCATGAACCTCATGCTCCGCAACCAATTGCGGCAGGTTGGCCAATGTGCCCGTGAAGACGCGTTGGTTGACGGTGGTGCCCTGCTGGATCAGCGCAGCCGGTGTATCGGCGGAGCGGCCGTGCTTGATCAGCTCGTCACAGATGATAGGCAGCCCGATCAGACCCATGTAGAAGACCAGCGTCTGCGACGGCGAGACCAGATCTTTCCACGGCAGATCAGTGGTGTTGTTTTTCAGGTGGCCCGTCACGAAACGCACGGACTGTGCGTGGTCGCGATGGGTCAGCGGAATGCCGGCGTAGGCCGCGCAACCACTCGCTGCGGTAATGCCGGGCACGACCTGGAAAGGAATGCCGTGGGCGGCCAGCTCTTCGATTTCCTCGCCGCCACGGCCGAAGATGAACGGATCGCCACCCTTGAGCCGCACCACGCGTTTGCCCTGTTTGGCCAGTTCCACCAACTGCTTGTTGATCTGATCCTGGGGCAAGGCGTGATCGGCGCGCTGTTTGCCGACGTAGACACGGTCGGCATCGCGACGGCACAGATCCAGAATCGCCGGCGCCACCAGTCGGTCATAAAGCACCACGTCCGCTTGCTGCATCAGGCGCAACGCACGGAAGGTCAGCAAATCAGGATCGCCCGGGCCCGCGCCCACGAGGTAGACCTCACCGGTCGCGGCCGGCGCATCGCCGTCGATCTTCGCTTGCAACAGCCGCTCGGCTTCGGCGCCCTGCCCGGCCAGCTGCCGGTCAGCGATAGGGCCCTGGAACACGTCTTCCCAGAACGCCCGGCGCTGCTGAACATTGGGGAACAGCCCCTTCACCTGATGACGAAAGCGTGCAGCCAGACCGGCCAGATGCCCATAAGTCGGCGGAATCCAGGTTTCCAGCTTGGCGCGGATCAGACGGGCCAGCACTGGCGCATCGCCGCCGCTGGACACCGCTATCACCAGCGGCGACCGGTCAACGATTGCCGGGAAGATCACGCTGCACAGCGCCGGTGCATCCACGACGTTGACCGGCACGCCGCGCTGGCGTGCATCGGCTGACACCTGCGCGTTGAGCGGCTCATCGTCGGTGGCGGCGATGATCAGCACGCAACCGTTCAGGTCCGACTCGGTGTAGCCGCGCAGAATCTGTTCGCCGCCGCTGCGCTCGATCAGCTCGCGCACCTCCGCTCCGATCTCGGGAGCAACCACGCGCAAGACCGCCCCGGAATCGGCCAGCAGGCGAGATTTGCGCAAGGCAATCTCGCCGCCGCCCACCACCAGCACCCGAGCGCCCCGAAGGTTATGGAACAGCGGCAGAAATTCCATTTAGCCGATGACCTCGATGCCGCCCATCCATGGCTTGAGAACGTCCGGCACGCGAATCGAACCGTCGGCCTGCTGGTAGTTTTCCAGCACCGCCACCAGGGTGCGACCCACCGCCAGACCCGAACCGTTCAGCGTGTGAACAAGCTCCGGCTTGCCGGTTTCCGGGTTGCGCCAGCGAGCCTGCATGCGACGGGCCTGGAAGTCGCCGCAGTTGGAGCACGACGAGATTTCACGGTATTTGTCCTGGCTCGGAATCCACACTTCCAGGTCGTAGGTCTTCACCGCACTGAAACCCATGTCACCGGTGCACAGCGCCAGTACGCGGTACGGCAATTCGAGCAATTGCAGGACGCGCTCGGCGTTGCCGGTCAGGCTCTCCAGCGCTTCCATGGACTTTTCCGGCTCGACGATCTGCACCATCTCGACCTTGTCGAACTGATGCTGACGGATCATGCCGCGCGTATCACGGCCGGACGCGCCGGCTTCGCTGCGGAAGCACGGGGTGTGGGCAACGAACTTCAACGGCAGCTGTTTGGCGTCGAGGATTTCACCGGAAACGATGTTGGTCAGCGACACTTCAGCAGTCGGGATCAGGTACAGATCGGCCTCGCCTTCGCGGGAGATCTTGAACAGGTCCTCTTCGAACTTCGGCAACTGGCCGGTGCCTTGCAGCGCAGGCGCCTGCACCAGATAAGGCGTGTAGGTTTCTTCGTACCCATGTTCGTTGATGTGCAGCGTAATCATGAACTGCGCCAGCGCACGGTGCAGACGCGCAATCGGGCCACGCAACAAGGCGAAACGGGCGCCGGACAGCTTGGCGGCGGTTTCGAAATCCAGCCAGCCGAACTTCTCGCCCAGGGCAACATGGTCTTGAACGGCAAAGTCGAACGACGCTGGCGTGCCCCAGGTGCGCACCTCTACGTTCTGCTCTTCATCCGCGCCGACCGGCACCGACGCGTGGGGCAGGTTCGGCATGCTCAGAGCCATGGCATCGAGTTCGGACTGAATGGCGTCCAGCTCTTTTTTGCCCGTGCTCAGTTCTTCGGCCATCCGATCGATATCCGCCATCAACGGCGCGATGTCTTCGCCGCGCTGTTTGGCTTGCCCGATGGATTTGGAACGGGCGTTACGCTCGGCCTGAAGCTGTTCAGTGCGGGTCTGCACCGTCTTGCGCTGGGCTTCCAGCGCTTCGATGCGGGCCACGTCCAGTGTGAAACCACGGGAAGCCAGGCGATCCGCTACGTCCTGAAGTTGGGTACGTAACAGTTTGGAGTCGAGCATATCGGTCTCTCGTTTATTAAATTCGGGTCAAAGACAGGCCAGCCCACGTCGCGAGCAGCCCGCCCAGTACGCTGATGAGAGCGTAGCCAATGGCCAGAGGCGCCTGGCCGCTTTCAAGCAGACGAATCGTGTCCAGTGAGAAGGACGAAAAGGTCGTCAAACCACCGAGGAATCCAACCATCAGGCCGGCGCGCAGTTCGATCGGGACTTCCGGGCGGATCAGGAACAGCCCGTAGAGCAGACCGATCAACAGGCAGCCCACCAGATTTACCGCAAGCGTTGCCGTGTAAAAAAAGCGCGGCCAGTTCGCCGCCACCACATTAGCCGTGGCGAAGCGCAGTAATGTACCAGCCACGCCACCCGCGGACACGGCAAGAATCAACTGAATCATTATTTTCTCCGCTGGCGGGGGCTGGCGCGGTCGAGCGCGGACAGGTGTTTGAGCTTCTCGCCGATCTTCAGCTCAAGGCCACGGGGAACCGGCTGGTAGTACTGGCGCGGTTCGAGCTCATCGGGGAAATAGTCCTCACCCGCCGCGTAAGCGTCCGGTTCGTCATGGGCGTAGCGGTATTCTTCACCATAGCCAAGCTGTTTCATCAGCTTGGTCGGCGCGTTGCGCAGGTGCAGCGGGACTTCCAGCGACCCGTGCTCGGTGGCCTCGCGCATGGCCATTTTGAACCCCATGTAGACGGCGTTGCTCTTGGGCGCGCAGGCCAGGTAGACAATGGCCTGGGCCACGGCCAACTCGCCTTCCGGGCTGCCGAGGCGTTCCTGCACATCCCACGCCGACATGCACAGCGGCAGGGCGCGCGGGTCGGCGTTACCGATGTCTTCGCTGGCCATGCGCACCACGCGCCGGGCCAGATACAGCGGATCACAGCCGCCATCGATCATCCGCGCAAACCAGTACAACGCAGCGTCCGGGTTGGAACCACGAATGGATTTGTGCAGCGCGGAAATCTGGTCGTAGAACGCTTCGCCGCCCTTGTCGAAGCGACGGCGGCTGTCCCCGAGCAGGCTTTGCAGCAGTTCGGGATCGATTTCGCTGCCGTCTTCGGCCAGGTCCGAGGCGTTTTCCAGCAGATTGAGCATCCGCCGACCGTCGCCATCCGCCGCCGCCAACAGTGTCTTGAACGCCTCGTCACCCAGCGTCAGGTGCCGGTTGCCAAGACCGCGCTCTTCACTCAGCGCACGGTTGACCAATTGGCGCAGCGCGGCTTCGTCCAGGCTCTTCAGCACATAGACCCGCGCACGGGAAAGCAGCGCGTTGTTGAGTTCGAAGGATGGATTTTCGGTGGTGGCGCCGATGAAGATCAGCGTGCCGTCTTCGACGTAGGGCAGAAAGGCATCCTGCTGCGACTTGTTGAAGCGGTGCACTTCGTCGACAAACAGAATGGTGCGGCGGCCGTACTGACCCGCCTGCTGCTTGGCGATCTCTACCGCCTGACGGATCTCTTTGACCCCAGCCAGCACCGCTGACACCGTCTCGAAATGCGCATCCGAGACTTTCGCCAGCAGCCGCGCCAGCGTGGTTTTGCCCACGCCGGGCGGTCCCCAGAAGATCATCGAATGCAGCGCGCCCTGCTCCAGCGCTTCACGCAGTGGCTTGCCGTGGGCGAGCAGGTGCTGCTGGCCGACGTACTCGTCCAGGTTGGTCGCTCGCAGGCGGGCGGCCAACGGTTGCGCGATCGGTTCACTGCTGAACAGGTCCATGAAACAGGTGAACCCCTTTTATTCCTGAATGACGTCAGCGCCTTTCGGGATCTGGAACTGGAATTTGCTCGCCGCGACAGGCTCGTTGGCCTTGACGCCGGTGAACAGGATATTGGTGCGCTGGCCGACGCTGTCGATCAACTGCATGTCGTTGATCATGCCGTTGCGAAACGACAGGCGCAGGCTATCGAACAAGGTGTCTTTGGACTTGGGCTTGAGCACGAAGTCGATCACGCCACCGGCTTCCTTGGCCGTGATGTCGAAGCTCTCGCTGATTTTCGACACGTCGCCGGACAACAGCAGCGCCGGGGTCTGGGTCAGACGCTGGTCGAGGGTCTTGATGGTGACCTGCTCCAGGTCAGGGTCCCACAGGGAGACCTTCTTGCCGTCGGAGACCATCAATTGTTCCTGCGGCGCGTCGGTGTGCCAGTAGAACAGGCCCGGGCGCTGCAGGGTCATTTCACCCGTGGTCTCCTGCAGCTGGGTGCCGCCCCCGTCGAGGGTCAGCTGGGAGAAACGCCCGCTCAGGGTTTTCGAGTTTTCCAGCAGTTGGGTCAGGCGCGCCACGTCCTTGCTGTCGGCGTGGGCCGAAAGAGCAGAAAAAGCCAGTGCAGATACCAACAGCATGCGGATAAGACGCATGGGATTCCTCATTGAGTGTGGTTGAAGCCGGACGCCGCCGCAGTGACGCCGCCCGGTTACGCATGACGTTGAAGTGTCAGTCACGCATCGGGGCTGGCGCAATCACTTCACGCGAGCCGTTGGTGTTCATGGGCGTCACGACGCCGGCGTTTTCCATGGTTTCGATCATGCGCGCGGCACGGTTGTAGCCGATCTTCAGCTTGCGCTGCACCGCGGAGATCGAAGCGCGTCGGCTTTCCAGCACGAACTTCACGGCCTCGTCGTACAGCGCATCGCTTTCGCTGTCTTCCCCATCACCGCCGCCACCGCCACCTTCAAAACCGCTACCCGGCTCTTCGACGCCGGCCAGGATGTCTTCGTTGTAGTTCGGCGTGCCGCGCAGCTTCCACGCCTCGACTACGCGGTGAACCTCATCGTCCGACACGAACGCGCCATGCACACGAATCGGCAGGCTGGTGCCTGGCGGCATGTAGAGCATGTCGCCGTGACCGAGCAGTTGCTCGGCGCCGCCCTGGTCGATGATGGTGCGCGAGTCGATCTTGCTCGACACCTGGAACGCCATGCGCGTCGGGATGTTTGCCTTGATCAGGCCGGTGATCACGTCCACCGAAGGGCGCTGGGTCGCGAGGATCAGGTGGATACCCGCCGCCCGCGCCTTCTGGGCGATACGGGCAATGAGCTCTTCGACCTTCTTGCCGACGATCATCATCATGTCGGCGAACTCGTCGACCACCACCACGATGGTTGGCAGCTTGGTCAGCAGTGGCGCCTCGTCGTGAATGCTCTCGCGGTGATACAGCGGGTCGGAAAGCGGCGTGCCGGCTTCCTCCGCTTCGCGCACCTTCTGATTGAAGCCCGACAGGTTACGCACGCCCATCTTGGCCATCAGTTTGTAGCGGCGCTCCATCTCGGCCACCGACCAGCGCAAGGCGTTGGCGGCGTCCTTCATGTCGGTCACGACCGGGCACAGCAAATGCGGGATACCCTCGTAGATCGAGAGCTCGAGCATTTTCGGGTCAATCATGATCAGCTTGGCGTCATCCGGCCCGGACTTGAACAGGATCGAGAGGATCATGGCGTTCACGCCCACCGACTTACCGGAACCGGTGGTACCGGCGACCAGCAGGTGCGGCATTTTTGCAAGGTCGGTGATGACCGGCTTGCCGCCGATGTCATGGCCCAGCGCCAGGGTGACCGGCGATTTGGCGTCGTCATATTCCGGCGTCGACAGGACCTCGGAGAAGCGCACGATCTGGCGATCCTCGTTGGGAATTTCGATGCCGACCGTGGTCTTGCCAGGAATGACCTCGACCACACGCACGCTGGTCACCGCCAGTGAGCGGGCCAGGTCTTTCGCCAGGTTGGAAATGCGGCTGACCTTGACGCCCGCAGCCGGTTGAATTTCGTAACGGGTGATCACCGGGCCGGGGTGGATCGAGTCCACCGATACCTCGACCCCGAATTCCTTGAGCTTGATTTCCAGCAGGTGACCCACCGCTGCCAGCGACTCCGGGGAATAGTTGAGCTGTTTTTTCTCTGCCGGGTCGAGGATCGAGATCGGCGGCAAGGTCCCTTCCACGGCGCTGTCGACGAACAACGGCGCCTGTTTCTCCTTCTGTACGCGCTTGCTCGGCTCTGGCAAGCGTGCAGGCGCCGGCGCGATGACGGCTGGCACGTGCTTCTCGCGGGCGGCCATGTGTTCGGTCAACGCCTGATCGCGCTCGATGATGCGTTCTCTGGCTTTGGCCTGCTCGCGTCGATCCGGGGCAATCGGAGCGACCACCTCGTCGACGCGCATGTCGACTTCGCGCAACTGAGCGACCATTTGCTTGCGCTCATTGCGCGCTGTCCACCAGCGGTTGAGCGCGCCCTGGAACAATTCCATCAGGTCGAGCGTGATCTTGCCGGTGGTGTCCATGACCTTGAACCAGGACAAATCGGTGAACACGGTCAGGCCGAAGAGGAACAGCGCGATGAACAGGAGTGTGCTGCCCTGCACATTCAGCGCCCGTTTGGCCAGATCGCCCAGCACTTCGCCCAGCACGCCACCGGCCGAACCCGGCAGGCCCGCCGCCGAATGAAAGTGCAGGTGCGCCAGCGAAGCGCCCGCGAGCACCAGGAACACCAGACCGATCGTGCGCCAGGAGAAGAGCCAGCCGCTCCACTGCCACGGCTCATGGCGGTGACGGAAAATCTGATACGTCTTGACCCCCAACAGCAACGGGAAGATATACGCGAAGTAACCGAGGACCATGAACAGGATGTCGGCCGAATACGCGCCCGCACGGCCTGCGGCATTCTGCACCTGGGCCGAGCTGCTGGTGTGGCTCCAGCCTGGATCGCCCTGGTCGTAGGTCAGCAGCGCCATGATGAGATACAGACACAAGGCGCCAAAAGCGATCAGTGCGCCTTCCTTGAGCCGGTAGTGCAAGTGCTGCCGCCAAAGCGGAACGGGAGTGGGTGCTACGGTGGATTTCTTCAAAACGCTTCAATTCCTGCGCGCAAGCGCGAACATCTGATGATTGACTGTGTATGACTGCCTGACGAATTGACAGCAACTGTCCTGACGACCGTGAAAATCACGACGGCGATAACCCACGCTCGACAGGTGACTTGAAATGAGGTTAAACAACATCGGTATTGTACGGATTTGCGCGCCGCGCGCTACGTTAGTCTGGCGCGTCCCTTGCCGATCTTCAAGCTTCGAAGGCGGCGGGTAACTGGAGCAACCATTTTCTTTGCCGACAAAGGCTTATGACATGTTTTTCCAGCTCCGTAGAACTGTCAAAAGGCCATGCCCGAATGAAGACGCCGCGGTCGCACACACCGGCGCGATCAAGCGGCTGTGACCACGGTTGCAGTACGGAGTTGCAAGCCGGCGTTGACTCCCCTCCCCTCTCGTAAAGTCTGGATGCCATGCTGACCTGGTTACAACGCGACACCCTGGAATTCCCGCCGCTGGAAAAAGCCATGCGCGAGCCCAACGGACTGCTGGCGGGCGGCGGCGATTTGTCTGCGGATCGTTTGATTGCCGCGTACCGCCACGGCTGTTTCCCCTGGTATCAACAGGGCCAGCCGATTCTCTGGTGGTCGCCGGACCCGCGCACCGTGCTCTTCCCGGATGAGCTCCACGTGTCGCGCAGCTTGGCAAAGTTGTTGCGGCAGGGGCGCTATCGGGTCACGTTTGATCAGGACTTCGCAGCGGTCATCCAGGCCTGCGCGCAGCCCCGGGATTATACCGACGGCACGTGGATCACCGGTTCCATGCAGGCGGCCTACATCGAATTGCATGCGCGCGGCTTCGCCCACAGCGTCGAAGTCTGGGACGGCGACGCGCTGGTCGGCGGATTGTACGGATTGGCCATGGGCCAGCTGTTTTTCGGCGAGTCGATGTTCAGCCGCGCCGACAACGCCTCCAAGGTCGGTTTCGCGACGTTGGTCGAATACTTGAAACAATCAGGTTTTGTTCTGATTGACTGCCAGATGCCTACGCAGCACCTGCTAAGCCTTGGTGCGCGCTCGATTACGCGTCAGGCCTTTGCCGACTATCTGAATAATCATCTCGATGCGAGCCACTGCGCCGCTTGGTCGCCTAGGCGAGTTTGATTGGCCTGGCATACACTGATGTCTATAGTTTTCTCGAGGGTTGATCATGACCGAGCTGGCGCGGCTTAAGTTCTATGCCACTCAACCCCACTCCTGTAGCTACCTGCCCGAGGAACAAGCCACCACGCTGTTCCTCGATCCCAGCCAGCCGATGGACGTCCAGGTCTACGCCGATCTCTCGGACATGGGGTTTCGCCGCAGTGGCGATCATCTTTACCGTCCGCATTGCCAGAACTGCAGTGCTTGCGTGCCTGCGCGCATTCCAGTGGGGCTGTTTGAGCCTGATCGTCAGCAGAAACGTATTTTCAAACGCAACGCCGACCTCGAAGTGACGAGCACCAAGCCGCATTTCAGTGAGGAGTACTTCGACCTGTACCAGCGCTACATTGAGCAGCGCCACGCCGACGGTGACATGTTCCCCCCTAGCCGCGATCAGTTCTCGACCTTTCTGGTGCGGGATCTTCCGTTTTCACGTTTTTACGAATTCCGACTGGACGGCCAGCTGCTCGCCGTTGCCGTTACCGATTTGCTGCCCAACGGGCTGTCTGCCGTTTACACCTTCTACGAGCCCGCGCAGGAGCGCCGCAGCCTGGGACGCTACGCAATCCTCTGGCAGATCGCCGAAGCCGCGCGCATGCAGTTGCACGCGGTGTACCTCGGCTACTGGATAAAGAACTGCAAAAAGATGAACTACAAGACCCAATATCGCCCCATTGAGCTCCTTACCAATCAAAG
Organism: Pseudomonas sp.; assembly: GCF_036387035.1. Taxonomy (GTDB): domain Bacteria; phylum Pseudomonadota; class Gammaproteobacteria; order Pseudomonadales; family Pseudomonadaceae; genus Aquipseudomonas. The sequence continues at coordinate 13,882 of NZ_DASVUM010000189.1, forward strand.
ATGGGTCACTCTTTACTGAAGCCCTTGGCTTAAACCTCAGTTTTCGGGCACAATGCAGCCCGCTTTTGCCTGGCTGCCGTTTGCACCGGGCCATTCATTGGATACCGAGGGCTTTACTGCATGTCGAAAGAAGACAGCTTCGAAATGGAAGGCACTGTCGTCGACACCCTGCCCAACACCATGTTCCGTGTGGAGTTGGAAAATGGGCACGTCGTAACCGCGCACATCTCCGGCAAGATGCGCAAGAACTACATCCGCATTCTTACCGGCGACAAGGTCCGCGTTGAGCTGACGCCCTACGACTTGAGCAAAGGGCGCATTACTTACCGCGCCCGCTAACAGGTCTTAACAAAAACGCCCGGCACATGCCGGGCGTTTTTGTGTGCGCGGGGTTTTCACCCCGGCTTCTGATTGAAGGCTGGCCATTGTTGCAGCGTCGCTATTGCGTGGGAGCCGGCTTGCTGGCGAATGCGTTGTGCCAGTCGACACACCCATGCCTGACTCACCGCTTTCGCCAGCAAGCCGGCTCCTACGGATTCTACGGATTCTACGGATTCTACGTAGCATCATCCGCCACGAACCACGACCATCCACCAACAAAAAAGGCGCCAACCGGCGCCTTTTGAGTGTGTCGCAGTCCAAAACGTCAAGCCATTTCGGCCGTGGTCTCGTAGTCGAAGGTGATCTCGCCGTCCTTGAAGTCGATGTGTACAACACCGCCATGCTCGGACAACTCGCCAAACAGGATCTCTTCGGCCAGGGGACGCTTGATCTTGTCCTGGATCAAACGCGCCATCGGACGTGCACCCATTGCCGCGTCGTAACCACCCTCGGCCAGATAACTCCTCGCCGCATCGGTCACCTCCAGCAGCACGCGCTTGTCTTCCAGCTGCGCCTGAAGTTCGGTGAGGAACTTGTCCACCACGCTTTTGATGACCTCATGGCTGAGGCGACCAAATTGAATGATGGTGTCCAGACGGTTGCGGAATTCCGGCGTGAAGCTCTTCTTGATCACTTCCATCGCATCAGAAGAGTGATCCTGATGGGTGAAACCGATCGAAGCACGCGCCGCCGTTTCAGCACCGGCGTTGGTGGTCATGATCACGATCACATTGCGGAAATCCGCCTTGCGGCCGTTGTTGTCGGTCAGCGTACCGTGGTCCATGACCTGCAGCAGCAGGTTGAAGACTTCAGGATGCGCCTTTTCGATTTCATCGAGCAGCAGCACGCAATGCGGTTGCTTGGTGACCGCCTCGGTCAGCAGACCGCCTTGATCAAAGCCCACATAGCCCGGCGGCGCACCGATCAGACGCGATACGGTGTGGCGCTCCATGTACTCGGACATGTCGAAACGAACCAGCTCGATGCCCAGCGCCTTGGCCAACTGACGCGCCGCTTCGGTCTTGCCGACCCCGGTCGGGCCTGCAAACAGGAACGAACCGACAGGCTTGTCCGGCGACTTGAGCCCCGCACGCGACAACTTGATCGCGGTGGACAGCGAGTCGATGGCCGCGTCCTGACCAAACACCGTCAACTTCAGGTCGCGCTCCAGGTTACGCAGCAGCTCTTTGTCGGAGCTGTTGACGTGCTTTGGCGGAATCCGCGCGATCTTCGCGACGATGTCTTCAACCTGTGGCACTTCAATACGCTTGACGCGCATCTCCACCGGTTGCAGCCGTTGATAGGCGCCCGCCTCATCAATCACGTCAATGGCCTTGTCGGGCATGTGACGGTCATTGATGTAGCGCGATGCCAGCTCGGCAGCGGCGCGCAGGGCTTCATCGCTGTATTCGATATTGTGATGCTGTTCGAAACGCCCTTTCAGGCCACGTAGGATGCCGATGGTGTCTTCAACAGACGGCTCGGACACGTCGACTTTCTGGAAGCGACGGGCCAGCGCACGGTCCTTTTCAAAGATGCCGCGGAATTCCTGGAACGTGGTCGAACCAATGCAACGGATATCACCCGACGACAGCAGCGGCTTGAGCAGGTTGGATGCGTCCATCACGCCACCGGACGCAGCACCGGCGCCGATGATGGTGTGGATTTCGTCGATGAACAGGATCGCGTGCGGGCGCTTCTTCAACTCACCGAGCAGCGCCTTGAAGCGCTTCTCGAAATCGCCGCGGTATTTGGTCCCCGCGAGCAATGCGCCCAAGTCCAGGGAATACACGACGCTGTTCGCCAGCAGGTCCGGGACCTGATTGTCGACGATGCGCTTGGCCAGGCCTTCGGCGATGGCTGTTTTGCCCACACCGGCCTCGCCCACCAACAGCGGGTTGTTCTTGCGGCGCCGCGCGAGAATCTGAGCGACGCGCTCGACTTCCATCTCGCGCCCTACCAGCGGATCGATGCGGCCTTGACGGGCCAGCTCATTCAGGTTGCTCGCATAGGCATCCAGAGGATTGCCTGAGGAAGAAGACTCACCGCCCTCGTCATCCTGCATATCTTGCTCACCTTCAGATTGATCGCCATGCCCCGGCACCTTGGAGATACCGTGGGCGATGTAGTTGACGACATCGATACGGGCAACGCTCTGCTGCTTGAGCAGAAACACTGCCTGGCTTTCCTGCTCGCTGAAAATGGCCACCAGCACGTTGGCGCCCGTGACTTCACGCTTGCCGGAGCTCTGCACGTGAAAAACCGCACGTTGCAGCACGCGTTGGAAGCCGAGTGTAGGTTGGGTCTCGCGGTCCTCGTCATGCACGGGGATCAGCGGCGTGGTGGAGTCGATGAACTCCTGCAGGTCGTGTTTGAGTTTGTCGAGGTTTGCGCCGCAGGCACGCAGTACGGTGGCGGCAGCCTCATTGTCCAATAGGGCCAGCAGGAGGTGCTCTACGGTCATGAATTCATGACGTTTGGAGCGGGCCTCTTTGAAAGCCAAATTGAGGGTGACTTCGAGCTCACGGTTTAACATAGCTTCACCTCATACCCAAGTGTCCGGCGTTAACCGTCCTTCTCGATTTCACAGAGTAGCGGATGCTGGCTTTCCCTGGCGTACTGGTTGACCTGCATAGCCTTGGTCTCGGCGATGTCGCGGGTAAACAATCCGCAAACGGCCCGTCCCTCTGTATGGACGGCCAGCATGACCTTGGTTGCCAGCTCACGATTCAGGTTGAAAAACACCTCAAGTACTTCGACAACGAAATCCATCGGGGTGTAGTCATCGTTGAACAAAACCACCTTGTACATAGGCGGCACCTGCAATGTCGGCTTGGCTTCCTGTACAGCGATACCCGACGCATCGTCCTCATGGGGCTGCTGCGGGTCATCCTGATTGAATGTTAGTCGAATCTTGCTGAATGCATGCATGGTAAAGAAGGTTCACAGAGGACGTGATTGAAATAAGTGGTGGCGGCGATACCGGATTTCAACTGGACAGCCGCTTGGCCTTGACTATCGGCCAATCAGTGTTACAAACAATAGAACCCACATTGGGTAAAAAGGGTCCGCGCAGTCAACCAAAATTTTTTAGGTCCGGCGGATGAGAGGTGATGATACTCCCCATCGGAGTCCTTTGCAGAGGGATGTGACTATGCTAAGCGGTAAGGTCAAGTGGTTTAACAACGCCAAGGGGTATGGCTTCATCGTTGAAGACGGCAAGTCCGAGGACCTGTTTGCACATTATTCAGCGATCAAGATGGATGGCTATAAGACGCTGAAAGCCGGACAACCCGTTCAGTTCGAGATCATTCAGGGCCCCAAGGGTCTCCATGCCGTAGACATCAGCGCGAAAGCGGTGGTTGATCTGCATGAGGCAGCCCTCCAGCCCGAGCGACACGTCGAGAAGCAGCACGCATAGCGCAATAAATCACGCCTGAGCCGGACCGTTCAAGCGCGAAGATTCGAGAAGCCGGTCAATCCGTTCAGGGTTGGCCGGCTTTTTTCGTGCTCTTTATATAGGCTGTCATATAGGCCTGTCGGGTGTCCCTGTGAGCCATGTGGCTATATAGACACCCGATACACGCGAGAACCGTCCGCGCCGCGAATGCGCCTTTAGTCGAAATCCGGCTGGCCATGAGCTCAAGCGCATGGTCTCCAATCACCTGCGACAGGTTGCCGCAGGCCCCGTACCACAAGGGCTGGCCGGTTTTTGCACTGTCGTTTCAGAGATCCTCAGGCCGCCGCCACCGCCTGGAACCCTGCACAGCCGTCACACGACTACCGTAGTAATGGCCGGGTGCAGTGATATACTCGCGCCGGTGACCGTTGGGTCATTGGGGGCCGAACCACCTGGAATCAGGCTTTCAGCCCTCGACACG
>NZ_DASVUM010000190.1:0-27727 GCF_036387035.1 Pseudomonas sp.
GAACAAACCGCTGCCCCCGACGAACGTAGGTTTCCCTATGCTCAAGCCCCCGCATCAGTACCAAGCGATCTTTGCTGAGGCGAATGACGGTCAGGTTTTCAATGGCGTTGAAGTGAAACAGCTTGACCTTGGGCAGCGGGAGTTCATGGCTGCGGCCATCGGCGTCGTGGAAGACCAAACCGTCGCCGACGAGATCGAACCGCGTGGTAAACGGCGTGATCCAGCGTGCGCCAATGATGTCCTGATCGTAGGCATCCAGACTCGAACAGTAAGTCCGCGTCCACTCAATCGGAAACGGTCCCGGCAGGCTGAAGTCGGTATGGCTGACCGACTCCGAGCCCATCGCAAAACTGATGCTGTTCGCCGTCGACGCGCAGTGACAAGCGCAGGGACAGGCACAGGCGCATTTTTTCAATACGTTAGAGCGGCCCTTCGCAGGCCGCTCATGCTGAACAGCCTCCAGCTTCCCTTCACCCGCCTGGCGCCTGGCCTGATGGGTAACGCCAGGTTTGATGTTGAACGACTGCCCATGCCCGTTGCGCGAGCGCCAAGTGACCACCGCAGCTGCCAGTGTCTGCAGCAACGCCCCAATCGAGTTCTGAACCTCAGGATCCGCCAGACGATTAATCTGCGTTCTGAGGTCTTTGCCCAAGGCCCGCAACGCGTCGGCGTGACCGCGGACCTTTGCCTCCAGCTCTTCAGGCAACAGGGTCTCAACTGCATCATTGACTTTGTCTTTGCCCGCGGCAATGGACAGCTCGGCAACCGCTGCGAACATGTTGCCAATCGAAGCTTTGGGGTCATAAGCCCACTGATCGCGGGAGACGCTGATCAGGTGTACCGCCTCATTGATATTGCTCTCGACGTCAAGGTTGCCGACGACCTTTTTGACGCCGACCGCAACCTCGACCACCTTCTCAAGGCCATCGGCGATCTCGATAAGCACGCTTTCGCCCAGCGCGCCCGCGCCATCGAGAATCCAGGGAAGTTTGCCCTGCGCCTGTGTGACGAAGTCATCAAGCGTCCCAACGATATCGGCGTTGAGATGCCCGATCAGAATCTCGATCAGTGCATCGCCCAACACTGTCTTGCCGGTCCGACGCATCTCCTGACGCACCAGAAACAGCATTGGCCGCAGGCCCATACGCGCGGCTGCCATGGTGGGCGGGAATGGCATCATCCCGATCAGATTGATGCCGAGGCTGACCCAATCCAGAAGATCACGCTCCGGGCTTTTAGAGAGCGTGGCTATGTCATTCAGCGCATCCACCAGCGCCATGACGTTGCCCACTAGAGGCAAAAAACCGGCAGCGCTCTTGATCCGCTCAAGCGAAACAACCCCGCCGCTAATATCCCGAAGCCAGGCATCTACATTGGCCGCACCCGCCCCAACGTCCTCGAGCTGAATCAGATCAAGCGGAACGATCGCTACTTGAGGCTCGCGTTTGTCGTCGCTACCGGGTGTAAATTCGGGGGTCGCCAAGGATGCTCTCCGTGCTCAAAAACCATCCGAAAGGGCATGAATGCCAATCCGGGGGGCACGGAGATATCAAGGGCTGTGCCAGGTATGAATTAACCGATAAAAAACAATAGGTTAAGAGATTAAAGAACAGGTTTTAGCGGACACCACATCAGAGAGCCCGTAAAAGGTGCGCAAGAAGTTGCGCACCGCTGGGCAACTTCTGGCGCGTTCGTCTGCGGGTCAAAAAAGACGTAGGCTGCAGAGCATCAACCGCCCAGTTCTCACCAAAGGAGTGCGCGACTTCTTGCGCACTCCGACAGACCCGCTCCCAACCGCTCCTCACCACAAACACCGCATCGTGAACAAACACGGCAACAAAACGCAGCCAAAAAAAAGCCCCGACCAGTCGGGGCTTTCAGCATTCGGAGCGGCTTAAGCTTTAGCCAATTGCTCCTCATACTCCTTGTGATATTCGCGGGCCAGCGATTGCTTCTGCTTGTCGTCCAGCAGTTTCCCCGCCGACTGGAAGAACTTCTGTTCTTCTTCCTTCAAGTGGTGATGAACCTTCTCCGACAGCTTCTTGGCCGTGGCCAGCCATGAAGGGCTGGACATCTCGGTCTCGTCGAGCTCTTCCATCATCTCGTCCATCTCATGGTGCTCGGAGATGGCGTGGCGGCTGAGGTCGACGCCGTTGTCGTATTGCATCAGCGGGATATAGAAGAAGCGCTCTTCAGCGGTTTCATGGGCCTGCAGTTCGGCTTTGAGCTGCTTGTAAGCTTCGACCCGTTCCTCGCTGTCGCCATGGGTTTCGACCAAGGCATCGGCATAGCCGCGCTGCCGATCATGACTCTCTCTGAGGGCTTCGAAAATGTTCACGGTTGCTCCTGGGTTCGGCTATGCACTGATGTGCTGCTCACTAGACCGCAGCGCCTGATCAGCCGTTCCGTTTGTACTTTGGGCATATGCATAGAGCTATAAGTTTCTTTCATAACCTGCTGGGTTTTTTATAATGAAAATGAAGCTATTTGAACGTGCTCATTCGCTTTTGTGCTGAGCGCTCCTCCTGTGCAGATTCAAGGATCCTCATGTCCCTGCGAAAGATCATCGTGGCCGCCGCATTAATGCTGGCGACCGTTACCGCCCATGCCGAGCAGGTCATCAATATCGGTTATCAGCGCTCGTCCACGCTGTGGATCCTGCTCAAAAACGACGGCCAACTGGAGGAGCGGCTCAAGCCGTTGGGCTTCACCGTCAAATGGCATGAATTCAGCAGCGGATTGCTGAGCGCCATGAATGCCGGAAGTGTGGACCTCCATGCCGACGTGGCTGATGCATTTGCCTTGTTCACACAAGCCGCCAATGCGCCGCTGACCTACTACGCCCGTGAGAACCCGTCCCCGACCGCGCAGGCCATCATCGTTCCCGACAGCTCACCGATTCGCAGCGTCGCGGATCTCAAGGGCAAGACCGTCGCGGTGTCGAAAGGCTCGGGCAGTCATTTTCTGTTGATCTCGGCCCTGAAAAGCGCCGGGCTGACGCTCAAGGACATCAAGCCGATTTACCTGGAAGCGCCCGATGGCGTGGCCGCATTTGCCAGCGGCAACGTCGACGCCTGGGCGATCTGGGACCCGTTCCTGGCGACCCAGCAGCGTGAACATCATGTGCGCGTGTTGACCGACGGGACCGGGGGCATCGCTAACTACAACCGGTTTTACGTGGCCAATACGCGTTTTGCCAAGGATCACCCCGAGGTCCTCCAGCTGGTGTTCGACACCTTGCGTCAGGCAGGGCAATGGGTGAAAGGGCATCCCGAAGAAGCGGCGGCGAATCTGGCGCCGCTGTGGGGCAACATCCCGCCGCAGACCGTCGAGCTGGCCAACAGCCGGCGCAGCTATGACATCGTCCCGGTCAAGGTGGATGAACTGGCAGAACAGCAGCGCATCGCCGACTTCTATTTTGAAGCCGGGATGATCCCCAAAGCGCTGAAGGTGTCCGACATCGCTGTCTGGACCCCACACGCCCACTAAGTCAGGAGCGCGATCATGAGTCGTCACATTCACCTGTCGGCGTTCCTGCTGACCGGCCCCGTGGTTCACAGTCACGCGGTCTGGCGTCATCCCGAGACAGTGGGGCATTACCTCGAACCCGAGTACTACGCCCGCACGGCGCGTGTGGTGGAGGAGGGGCTGTTCGATTTCCTGTTCTTTGCCGACCGGCTGGCGGTGGGCGACCAGATGGGCGGCTCTCGCGATCTGGCCCTGCGGTATGGCGCGCAGGACGCGACGCGTCTGGACCCGCTGCCGATCCTGTCCTACCTGGTCGGGCAGACGAGCAAGCTGGGCCTGGGCGCTACCCGCTCGACGACGTATTACGAGCCGGCGCACATTGCCCGGGAGTTCGCCACGCTGGACCATCTGTCCAGAGGGCGCGCCGCCTGGAACATCGTTACGTCGATGAACGACAGCGAAGGACGCCTGTTCGGCAAGGACAAGCACCTGGAGCACGACCTGCGCTATGACCGCGCCGACGAGTTCGTCGAAGTGGCACTGAAATTGTGGCGCAGCTGGGCGCCGGATGCGTTGAAGCTGGATCGGCAAAGCGGCGTGTTGGCCGATCCATCGAAGATTACCTCCGTGCAGCATCACGGCGAGTGGTTCAAGGTCGAGGGCCCGCTGAACATTCCGCGCACCCCCCAAGGGCGCCCGGTGCTGATTCAGGCGGGCTCGTCGGGGCGTGGACGGCGTTTCGGCGCGCGCTGGGCCGAGGCGATTTTCACGATTCACCCGCACCTGAAAGCCATGCACGCCTTTCGCGAAGACGTGCGCGGACAAGTGGTGCAGCAAGGCCGCCACGCCGACGGCTGCAAAGTACTGATGGCGGTGATGCCGTTCATTGGCGGCAGCGAAGCGGAGGCGCGGGCCAAGCGCGACAAGCACAATGCCCTGGCGCGGCCCGAACTGGGGCTGGTCACGCTGGCGTCGCAGCTGAACGTGGACCTGTCGCCGTTTCCGTTGTCGGCGACGCTGGCAGAGATCGCGCGATCGCCGTCGATACCGCCCGCTGCGGCGGAAAAGCTGCTGATGCAGGGGCCGGACACCACGCTGGAGGAGCTGGGCAGGATCTTCGCCAGCAGCGTGCGGGTGCCGCAACTGGTCGGCACGGGCGCGCAGATTGCCGATCAACTGGCAGAAATGTTCACCCTTGGCGGCTGCGACGGCTTCGTGATTTCTCCGGCGTATTTGCCGGGCTCGTTCAGCGAGTTTGTCGAGAGCGTGATTCCACACCTGCAGCGCAAAGGGCTGTTTCGCACCGCCTACGAAGGTTCGACCCTGCGTGAGCATTTGGGGTTGGAGGCGCTGGATTCGTGAACCCGGCTTCCAATGAAATCACCCCTTCGTACAGCCCGCCGACAGCTTCTGCTGATCACTGACGGGCTGACATCCGCAACATGCTGCGTATGATGGGCCGAACGTTTTTCGCAAAAAGGCTCAACCCCATGATGAAGTTTTTCGCCGCGCTGCTCTGCGTGTTCACCGGTCTGGCCCATGCAGAACCGGCGCTGCTCACCGACCTGGCCCTGCCGTATCTGGCGGCGGCGCCCGCTGAATCCAAAGACAAACCGCTGGTGATTTTCCTGCACGGCTATGGCAGCGACGAGCGCGATTTGCTCGGTATCAAGGACGATCTGTCGCCGGATTACACCTACCTTTCCGTGCGCGCACCGCTGGAAATCGACGGCGGCGGCTACAAGTGGTTCACCCAGGACACCGATCAGGCCGAATACGAAGGCGTGACCAGCGACGTCGACAAAAGCACGGACCAGTTACGCACTTTAATCGAACAGGCCACCGAGAAATATCACACCCAACCGGACAAGGTGGTGCTGGTCGGCTTCAGCCAGGGCGCGATGATGAGCTACCAGATCGGCCTGCAATATCCGGAACTGGTGCGCGGCATTGCGCCCCTGAGCGGCAAAATCCTGGCGGCCCTCAATTCGCGCCTCAAACCCGACGAGCGCCTGAAGGCGCTCAAAGTGTTCATTGGCCACGGCTCGGCCGACACCCGCGTGTCGTTTTCGGGTGCGACCGACGCCAAGGCTGTGCTGGAGAATTTGCTGATCGTTCCCGAGTTTCATTCCTACGCCGGGGCAGGGCATACGATCACAACGGCTGAGGTTGCGGACCTGAAGCACTGGCTGGAAGGGCAACTGCACACTGATTGACCATTGATGAGGCCGGGGCCTTTACCCGCCCTGGCTTCCACGAATCAACTCATAGGCTCGTCGCGCCAGTGGGTTCACCGTGTTGGGGCGAATCCACAGGTAATAGGTGACGTCCGGCATTCTTGGCAAACCGTCGGCTTCCCCCAGCACTCGCATGTCCGGCCCGAGCATTTCCATGCTCCGTGCCGTGACCCCAAGACCCGCACGGGTGGCAGCTTTGATGCCGATCAGGTTCGATGCCAGGTAGGCCTGCCGCCAGGCGATGTCGGCGCGCTCCAGTGCTTCAATGGCGTAACGCCGATAAATGCTGGGCTCGTCCACAAGGATGAGCGGTATCGGCTCACCCGGTACGTGCATGTACTGCGCTGAACAGATCCACCACACCGGCGAGGTGCGCAGGGCAAACCCCTCCAGAGCCGGGTCCTCGCGGGTCGAGATCACCATATCAACCTTGCCGCGGTGCAAATCCTCCATCAGAAACGGGCTTCGACCGACGTCGATCTCCAGTCGCAGCTTCGGCGCCGAACGGGCAATGTGGCTGAGGATCGGCGGCAGAATGGTGTCGGCGATGTCGTGAGGCGAACCGATGCGCAGCACGCCGCTCAGGCTGCTTTCGCGCAGCGAACTGAGGGCGTCGTCATTGAGCGACAGCAATTGTCGAGCATGACGCAACAGCTGGCGGCCCGGCTCGGTGAGGTGCTTTTGGCGCCCCTGCTTCAGAAACAGGCTAACGCCGACCTGTTGCTCCAGACGCTGCATCTGTTGAGTGACCGACGACTGCGTTCGCGAAAGCTGCGCGCCGGCGCCAGCGAAGCTGTGGTGATCGACGACGGCGACAAAAGTGCGCAGCAGTTCGAGGTCTAGGGTCGAGGACATGTTTTCCAGCCTGTAAGCGTCAGTCGGGCAAGTGCTTTTTACATCAGCTGAACGGGTTAATACATTACGGAATTTTATGAATGTGAGAAGCCCAGTTTTTAAAAATACCGATAAATCCCAATAAACACGCGCTTATGCCTTTTGGCTTCAACACCTGAAACCAGAAAGTTATAACCATATTTGATATTTGCATTTCCGCTCCGGCAGTTCCCTCCCTAGCATGCAGCTCATTACAAGGCGCTGACGCATTACCCGTCGCAAGCGCCGAGCCGATGTCCATCTGAGGGGAAGTCCATGCCGTCCACGCGATCGCCAATTGCTCGTTACCTGCCGCTACTGATTGGCGCCGCCGTGACGCTGGGCACCAGTTTTGCGGCGCAGGCCGATGCCACGCTTGACAAGATCGAGCAACGCCATCGTCTGGTGGTCGGCGTGCTGTTGTCCGGTGGCCCGTTCGGGTCCATTGATCCTTCCAGTCAGAAACCCGAGGGCATGAACGTAGACCTGGCGGAGGATGTAGGCCGCCAGCTGGGTGCCGAAGTGGAACTGGTGTCCGTGCTGCCCGCCAACCGCGTGCAGTTCCTGCAGCAGGGCAAGGTCGATCTGCTGATCGCCAACATGGAGTGGACCGCCGAGCGTGGCCAGCAGTTGGGCTTCGTACCCACCCCGTTCTATCGCGTCGGCGGCACGGCAGCGGTGCTCAAAGACAGCAAGATCACCCGCTGGGAAGACCTCAAGGGCCAGCCGGTCTGCACGTCCCAGGGCAGCAGCTATGTCAAGCCGCTGACCGAATTTGGCGCTGAACTGAAAGCGTTCAAGAGCTCCTCGGAATCCCTCCTGGCCCTGCGCGGCAACAACTGCGTCGCGGCGGTGCACGACGCCACGCTGATCAACCCGCTGATCGCCGACAGCGCCGAATGGAAGGGCTACCGCGCGATCACCCCCGAGCTGAATCCGGCGCCATCGGTGATCTGGACCCGCCCTGGCGAAACCGACACTCAGGCCAAACTCGACGCCATCGTCAAAGACTGGCACCGCACCGGCTGGCTGATCGAAGCCGAGAAGCGCCACCACATCACCCCGGCCTCGCCAGCGCTGGTCGAGCTGCACGACAAGTTCCAGGCCGCGGGCGCCTGAGCCGCTGCTCTCTTTTCGCTCGGTTTTCCAGGTTTTCCTTACAAGGCATTCGTTCATGAGCAGCTTTTCCATCGGCAAGACCCTGTCCGCTATTGGCCTCTCGATCGGCGTGGCAATGGGCGCCACCCTGGCCCACGCCGACGCGACGCTGGACAAGATCAATCAGCGCCACAAGATCAGCATCGGCGTGATCCTCAGCGGCCCGCCGTTCGGCACCATCGATCCGAAGACCGGCGATCACCTGGGCTACAACGTCGAGCTGGCCAAGGGGATCGCGCAGAAGCTCGGCGTCGACGTGGAGACCGTCTCCGTACTGGCGCCCAACCGCGTGCAGTTTCTGCAGCAGGGCAAGGTCGACATCCTGATTGCCAACATGCAGTACACCGATGAGCGCGCCGAGATTCTCGACTACGCACCGACGCCATACGAGGAAGTCGGCGGCGCCGCGCTGATCCGCAAGGGCGCGGGTATCAGCCAGTGGGAAGACCTCAAGGGCAAGCCGGTTTGCGTGTCTCAGGGCAGCAACTTTATCAAGCCGTTGCAGCAGACCTACGGCGCTGAAATCAAGGCGTTCCGCAGCCAGTCCGAGTCGCTGTTGTCCCTGCGTGGCAACGGTTGCGTAGCCGCCGTGCACGTCAGTCCGACCCTGCACGCGCTGCTGGATGATCCGGAGTGGGCCGACTACAGCATCCCGCTGGCCAATGACCTCATTCCGTCGAAATCGGTGATCTGGGTGCGCAAGGGCGAGCACGATATCCAGGCAAAAATCGACGCGATCATTCGCGACTGGCACCGCAGCGGCTGGCTGATCGAAGTCGGCGAACGCACTGGCATGGCCCCCTCTCAAGCCCTGCGTGACCTGCACGAACAGTTCCGCAGCGCCGTGCCGCTTGCCACGAAATGACCCTGAGAGGCCAGCGATGCACAACGATCTGTTCCAGACTTTGCAGCAATTGATCGGCGCCAGCCATGTGCTGCCGGGCGCCGAATCTGCGGCGCAGCTGACCGACAAGCAGGGCAGCTACGTCGGTCAGGCGCTCGCTGTCGTGCGTCCGGCCAACACCGAAGAGGTCGCGGCGGTGGTCCGCGCCTGCGTCGCCCACAGGGCACCGATTGTGGTGCAGGGCGGCAACACTGGCCTGATGGGCGCGGCAACCCCGGATGCCAGCGGGCGTTCGGTGTTGTTGCTGCTCGATCGCTTGAATCGGGTGCGCCAGATCGATACCGACAACGACACCCTTACGGTCGAGGCCGGCTGCATCTTGCAGAACATTCAGGACGTGGCCCGTGAAGCGGGGCGTCTGTTCCCTCTGAGCCTCGGCGCGCAGGGCAGTTGCACCATCGGCGGCAACCTCGGTACCAACGCGGGCGGCACGGCGGTGCTGCGTTACGGCAACACCCGCGAGCTGACCCTGGGCCTGGAAGTGGTCACCGCCGAAGGCGAGATCTGGCATGGGCTGCGTGGGCTGCGCAAGGACAACACCGGTTACGACCTGCGTGATCTGTACATTGGCAGTGAAGGCACCTTGGGCATCATTACGGCGGCGACGCTTAAACTGTTTCCGCTGCCCAAGGCGCAAAGCACGGCGTTTCTGGCCTTCGATTCGCTGGCCCAGGCGGTGAGTTTTCTGTCCCATGCCCGCGCCGGTTTCGGTGCCAGCCTGACCGCGTTCGAACTGCTCACCGCCGATTGCCTGGCGCTGCTGCGCGAGCAGTTTCCCGAAGGTCCGCAGCCGTTTTTGAATGCCGCTCAACCCTGGTTCGCTTTGCTGGAACTGTCCGATAACCACAGCGAGGCCCATGCCCGTCAGGCATTCGAGGACGTGTTGGGTAGCGCCTTTGAAGCGGGCCTGCTGGCTGATGCGCTGATTGCCGAAAGTCTGGCCCAGAGCGAGGCGCTATGGCTGCTGCGCGAGAACATGAGCGACGCGCAGAAGCGTGCCGGACGCAACATGAAGCACGACATCTCGATCCCGATTTCGCGCATCGTCGAATTCGTCGAACACACCGACGCCTTGCTGCAAGAACACTTCCCGGGCGTGCGCAATTTCACCTTCGGTCATCTGGGCGACGGCAATCTGCATTACAACGTCGCCCACCCACTCGCGTCCACCGTCGAGGCACACATGACCCACTACTCCGAACTCAGCCAACGGGTGCACGACAGCGCCCATGCCCACGGCGGCTCGATCAGCGCCGAGCATGGCATCGGTCAACGCAAGCTGAGCATGCTGCCGCGCTACAAAAGCGCCGTCGAACTGGACCTGATGCGCCGCATTAAACAGGCACTGGACCCTCTCGATCTGCTCAATCCAGGCAAGGTCCTGGCGAGCGTCGAAAGCCGGAGCACCGCCCCATGAGTGTTCGTTTGTCCAAGCGGATCCAGCGCGTTTCGCTGTCCGCCAACGCGGCGGCCAAATCCCGGGCCACCGCCTTGCGTGAGGCCGGTCGCGACATCATTGACCTGACCACCGGCGAGCCGGATTTTGACACGCCCGAGCACATCAAGCAGGCGGCCTACACAGCCATCAACGGCGGCGCGACCAAGTACACGCCGACGCCGGGGGTTAAAAAGCTGCGTGAAGCGGTGCAGCGCAAGTTGCGGCGGGAGAACCGTCTGGACTACGCGCTGCCGTCGATTGTCATCGGCAACGGCGCCAAGCAGGTCATCTTCAACGCCTTCGCCTCGACCCTGGACGATGGCGATGAAGTGCTGGTGCCGGTGCCTTACTGGCCGTCGTTTCCGGACATCGTACGGGTCAACGGCGGCGAGCCGGTGTTCATCGAATGCGACCTGGACCAGGGCTGTAAACTGACCTCCGCGCAACTGGAGCAACACATTAACGAGCGCACCCGTTGGCTGATCCTCAACGGCCCCGGCAACCCGAGCGGCGCGGTGTACAGCGAAGCGGAGCTGCTGGCGCTGGCCGACGTGTTGCGTCGTCACCCCCATGTGCTGGTGCTGCTGGACGAGCTGTACGAGCACATTCGTTTCGACGGTCAGCCTGCGCTGAGCCTGCTCAACGTCGCGCCGGACCTGCAATCCCGTGCCCTGTTGATTGGCGGGGTTTCCAAAACGTACGCCATGACCGGTTGGCGCATCGGCTTTGGCGCCGGCCCTCAAGCGCTGACCAGCGCGATGACCGTCATGCAGTCGCAATCCACGTCCGGCGCTTCGTCGGTGGGGCAGGCTGCGGCATTGGCAGCGTTCGAAGGCGGTCTGGGTTTCTTGCCGGAGCAGATCCAGGCTTACCGGCAACGCCGCGATCTGTTGGTCGCCGCGCTGAGCGACGTAGACGGCCTGGAGGTGCTCGTACCCGAAGGTGGATTTTTTGTCTTTGTTCGCTGTGCCGGATTATTGGGACGCGTTCGTCCCGATGGCCAGCGCCTGACTGACGACGGTGAAGTGGTGGATTACCTGCTGGAGCAGGGCGTGGCGGGGGTAGCCGGCAGTGCTTACGGTCTGTCTCCGTGGTTCCGCTTGTCCATCGCAACGGCCACCAGCAGCGTGATCGAGGCTGGACGGCGCATCGCCCACGCCTGCGCCCGGTTGCGGGTCGAGGCGCTGGCATGAGTCATTGGCTTGAAGGGTTCGTACACTGGACGGCCACGTTCGGTCTGAACTACAGCTTTCTGCTTGACGCCTATCAGCGCGGCTCGCTGGCCAATGGTGCCCTGACGACCATTGCGTTGTGCGCATTGACCATTGTCGGCAGCCTGCTGGCGGGCCTCGCATTGGCGGCGATGCTGACCAGCGGCAAGCCGTATCTGGCCAGGCCTGCGCGGGTGTTCATCGAAGTGACCCGCAACACGCCGACGCTGGTGCAGCTCTACTGCGCCTTCCTGGTGCTGAACATGCTGCTGACCGAGGCCGTTGGCGCTGCAAACCCGCTGACGCCGTTCGCCTGGGTGGTCATCGTGATTTCCCTGCACAAGGGTGCATTTCACGCCGAGGCCTTGCGCGCCGGCATCGAAGCGGTGCCGAGCGTGACGCTGGAAGCCGCCAGTTCCCTGGCCTTCAATCGCCGCCAGTTGCTGTGGAACGTGCAGCTGCCGCTGGCGATGCGTTTCGCGCTCCCGTCGCTGATCAACAACCTGATCGACCTGGTGAAGATGACGGCCGTGGCGTCGGCGATTGCCGTGGGCGACATCACTTACGCCTCGATCATGATCTGGACCCAGAGCGACAACGTGCTGGAACTGATGATTCTGCTGCTAGCGTTCTTCGGCCTGCTCAGCTTCGTCGTCAACTGCGTGGGCCGTGCCCTCGAAGCCAAATTGAGGATGCCCGGTTATGGCCACTGATTCGTCTGTGAGCTTGCCGCCTGGGTGGCCCCGTCGGCATCCGGGCAAGCTGGTGCTGCTGGGCGCGGTGCTGTTGTGGCTGGTCTTCGGCGCTCCGAAAAGCCCGTTGTTTGCGGCGCTCCGGGAGTGGTCGCCAGCGCTGGCGGTGGGGTTTGGTCAGAACATTCTGATCAGCCTGCTGGCGATTGCCATCGGCTCTGTGCTCGGCCTGCTGGTGGGTGCACTGGCGGTCTCGCCGCTGTGGATCACCCGGCTGCCGGCGAAGGTCTGGGTGCAGGTATTTCGTAACGCGCCGTGGCTGGTGCTGATCTATTTCACCACTTACGTTTTCCCGTTCGAGCTGCACATCGGCAAGTTCTGGGTCTCGTTTCCGGACTGGGTGAAAGTCACCCTCGGCCTGGCATTGCCAGCCAGCGCCAACGTCGCGGAAATCTTTCGCGGGGCCATTGGCTCCATCCCCGGCACGCAATGGGAAGCCGCGCGCTCCCTGGCGTTCACCCGCGCACAGATCTTCCGTTCGATCATCCTGCCGCAGTGCTTCAAGCGCATGTTGCCGCCCTGGATGAACCTGTATGCAGTCATCACCATGGGCACCGCGCTGGCGTCACTGGTCGGCGTGCATGACCTGATCGACACCGCGCAGATTGCCAGCAACACGGTCAACCGGACCGGCTTCACGGTGCTGATCTACTTCAGCGTGCTGGCACTGTTTTTCGCCTACTGCTATCCGATTTCCCGACTCACTCAATTCCTGGAGCGACGTTATGCCTTCTCCTGAAACGCACGCCGTTGAACCTCTGGTCAGTCTGCGCGACATTCATCTGTCGTTCGGCAGCAACCGCGTGCTCAAGGGCATCGACCTCGACGTTCAGCGCGGGCAAGCGGTGTCGATCATCGGCCCGTCGGGTTCGGGTAAGTCGACCATCCTGCGTTGTATCACCGGGTTGTTGCAGACCGAGCGTGGCAGCATTCGGGTGGGTGACACCGATGTCCACGCGCTGAAGAGCGAGGCTCAGCGCATCGAACTGCGCAAACGCGTGGGATTCGTGTTCCAGCAGTACAACCTGTTCCCACATTTGTCAGTGCTGGAAAATCTGGTGATTGCGCCGCGTAAAGTGCTGGGCGAGACGCTGGCGAACGCTGAAAGGCACGCGCACGAGCTGCTCGCCAAAGTCCGCATGGAACACAAGGCCGATGCTTATCCAGGGCAGCTGTCCGGCGGTCAGCAGCAACGCGTCGCGATTGCGCGGGCATTGGCCATGCGGCCGGAACTCATCCTGTTTGATGAAGTGACCTCGGCCCTGGATCCGGAGACCGTCGGCGAGGTGTTGACGGTGATCCGCGAGTTGACCGAAGAGGGGATGACCTGCGTGCTGGTCACCCACGAAATGCGTTTCGCGGAGGACATCAGCGATGTCGTGTATTTCACCGAAAACGGCCTGATCGTCGAGCACGGCAGCCCCGAACAAATCTTCCAGCACCCGACCAATGAGCGGACCCAGACGTTTTTGCGTCATGCCCTGGGCGATGCGGGACGCCGTCCAGTCCCCACTGGCGATCCGTTTCTGTTGAGCAATATCAGCCGTTACAGCCTGTCGGTCTGATTTCCGTGCCTGAACATCCATAAGGAGTACCTGATGAGCATCGAGAACCGCAGCCAAGCCGTCGAAGCCTTTCTGCAGCAGATACGCGCGATCCATGAGCGTGGCGTTGATCGCGACGCGCTGAAAAGCATCGTCACGCTGCTTGAGGCGCTGGCGGAGCACCGTGATCTGTTCAACTTCGACACCTTTCCCGCGCCAGTGCCGGGCGAGGGTGAGACCGCGTTCCGTTACCGGCTGAACGACGACGGCGAGACCCCGACGCTGTACATCAACTCACTGCTGCCGGGCAAAAGTACGCTGCCCCACAACCATGAAACCTGGGCGGTGATCGTTGCGGTCGAGGGGCAGGAGATCAATTACGTCTGGGCGCGCACGGACGACGGCAGTGACCCGGCTTTCGCCCGGCTGGCGCTGGAAAAGGAAGTGGTGGTGCAGCCCGGAACGCCCATCAGCTTCCTCGGCGAAGATTTGCACGGCATCAAGGTCGAGGGAGAGCAACCGACCCTGCATTTCCACTTGTATGGCCGCCCGCTGGAATCCCTGAACGGGCGCTACGGCGTGAACCTGGAAGGCAAGGTGCTCAATTACAACGCCTCGCAGATGGCCCCGTCGATCAAGGCCTACGCCTGATGGCGCTTTACAACAGAATCACGAGAACGTCATGAGCCAACAAGTCACCCCGTTACAACTGCACGCCTGGCTGTTCGATGGACAGGAAATAGCCGTGTTCGATGTCCGCGAACATGGTCAGTACGGCGAGGCGCATCTGTTCCATGGGGTGAATCTGCCCTACAGCCGCCTCGAACTGGACGTGTACCGCCTGGCGCCCAACCCTGGGGTGCGCCTGGTGGTCTACGACCAGGATGATGGCGACGTCGCTGGACGTGCCGCGCAGCGCCTGACAGCGCTGGGCTACAGCAAAGTGCATCGTCTGCAGGGGGGCGTGCAGGGTTGGCAAACGGCAGGGCTGGAGGTGTTTGCCGGTGTGCACGTGCCCTCGAAGGCATTTGGCGAGCGGGTCGAAGAGGCGCGGCATACGCCGCATATCACCGCCACTGAACTGGCGGCGTTGCAAGCCAGTGGCGAGCCTCTGGTGCTGCTGGACGGTCGGCCATTCGATGAATACCGCAAGATGACCATTCCGGGTTCGGTCTGCTGCCCCAATGGCGAACTCGGCTATCGACTGGCCGAGCTGGTGCCGGACGAGACCACGCCTATCGTGGTCAACTGCGCCGGACGCACGCGCAGCATCATCGGCGCGCAAACGCTCATTGACCTGGGAATAAAGAATCCGGTCTTCGCCCTGGAAAACGGAACCCAGGGTTGGTACCTCGCCGATTTACCGCTGGAGCATGGCAGCGAGCGCCGATACCCGGATGTTCCGGCGGGCGCACCGCTGGACACCCAGCGTACGGCAGCTCAAGCGCTCGCCCGACGCGCCGGGGTGCAGACGGTGAACGCGGCGCAGGTCCAGGCGTGGTCCGAGGACGCATCCCGCAGTCTGTTTTTGTGCGACGTGCGCACACCGGAAGAATTCGCGATGGGCAGCTTGCCAGGGGCGCAGCACACGCCGGGGGGGCAGTTGATTCAGAGCACCGACCTTTACATTAGCGTGCGTCAGGCACGCGTGGTGCTGGTGGACAACGATGGTGTGCGCGCCCCGATTGTCGCCGCCTGGTTGCGCCAACTGGGTCATGACGCCTCTGTACTCGAAGGCGGTTTGAACAGCGGACTGCGTCTGCCCCTCCCTAGCGCGGGTGCCGTTGCGCCCTTGACCGCAGTGAGCGCCGCCGAACTGGCGCAGGCCCTCGCAAACAACGCCGTCACGTTGATCGACCTGCGCAGCAGCATGGCGTTTCGCAAGGGCCATATCGAAGGTTCACGCTGGTCGATTCGCCCTCGGCTGGCAGCCGAAGAGGTCGCGCAAGATAAACCAGTGGTGTTGGTGGCTGATCAATCGGGGGTGGCGGCGCTGGCTGCACTGGAGTTGCCGGATGAGCTGCGCCGCTCGGTTCGCTGGCTGGATTTCAAGCACTGGCATGCGGCCGGTTTTGCCCTCAACGAACGCCCCGATGACCCGCCTGACGAGCAGTGCATTGATTTTCTGTTCTTCACCCATGACCGTCATTCGGGCAACAAGGCGGCCGCCCGGCAGTATCTGGCGTGGGAGATCGGCCTGCTGGGGCAAATGACCGAGCAAGAGATCGCCAGCCTCAAACCGCTGCCGGCCATTGCCGAGCAGGAGCGCGTTCGCACCCGGCTGGTGCACGCTGCCCGGGGCGCGAAGGGCGACGGACCGCGCGGCGTGAACCCGCCGGTCTCGCGGATGAGCACCGTCTTGTTTGACAGCCTTGGTGACATGCGCGACGCGCGCAAGCGGCGTGATACCGAACGCGTTCTGAGCTACGGCGCGCGTGGCAACCCGACCGCATTCGAGCTGGAAGATCTGGTCACCGAGCTTGAGGGTGGTCACCGGACGCGTTTGTTCAGCACGGGGCTTGCGGCCGTGGCACAGACCTTTCTGGCGTACCTGCGTCCCGGCGATCATGTGCTGATCACTGACGCGGTGTATTCACCCGTACGGCAAATTGCCGAGGCGTTTCTTGCGCCGTTCGGCATTCAGTACAGCTACTTCTCTGCCGACGGCAGCGGTCTGGAGCAACAGCTGCGCGCGAACACCCGGATGGTCTACACCGAGGTGCCCGGCTCGCTGTTGTACGAACTCTGTGACCTTCCCGCGATGGCCTCGCTGTGTCGGTCCAGAGGCGTTCTGCTGGCGGTCGACAACACCTACGGCTCCGGCTATCAGTACCGGCCGTTGACCCTCGGCGCAGACATTTCCATCCTGGCCCTGACCAAATACCTGGCAGGCCACAGCGACGTGGTCATGGGCAGCGTTTGTACCACCGAAGCGGTGTGGCAGCGTCTGGCGGTGATGACTGACACCTTCGGCAATACCGTCAGTCCGGACGATGCTTACCTGGTGCTTCGCGGCGCCCGCACCCTGGCCGCGCGGCTGGACGTGCACGAGCGTCAGGCATTGCACGTCGCACGCTGGCTTCAGCAGCAGCCGCAGGTCAAACGGGTATTCCATCCGGCACTTCCCGACCACCCGGGTCACGCGTTGTGGAAGCGCGATTTCAGCGGCAGCAATGGGCTCCTTACCTTCGAGCTGGACGATGCCGACCCCCGCCAGCTGGAGCGCTTCATCGACGCGTTGCAGCTGTTCGGCCTCGGCGCGTCATGGGGTGGATTCGAAAGCCTGATCATCGTTGCGAACGTGGCCGATCGTGATAACGCCCCGGACAAATCCCTCAACCCGTTGCTGAGGCTGCACGTTGGACTGGAGGATGTGGATGCGTTGATTGAGGATTTGCAGAGGGGGTTCAAGGCGATGGCTGATAGGGGACATTAAGTTGGTAAAGATCCGAAAGGTCTTGGCCTCGCCCTGTGGCATGCTCAGGAGCTTTGCGGTTTATGTTACGCAACACCACGCCGAAGCCGTTTGCGGATCAAGATTATCTTGCTGGAAGGTCAACCGACCGAGAGTCATCCCCTGACAGGGTCGGTTGCCCCATTGATGTTGATGGCGTTGAAGGTTTACGCGCAGTTGCTGAGATGCAAAGTCATCCAGATCGAACGCCCTGAGCCAGGCGTGGTGAACTACTATCAGGTACTGGGGTTCGAGTTCGACACAGCTGGATGCCTTGTTATTTCAGCCGATCGTTTCTAGGATGTCCCCTAGGACCACAGCAGGGAGGTGCTCATGAATATCAAAAAACGCAAGGCCAAGATTCGGGAAATGACAGTATTCCGAGCCGAAGCGCACAAGCGTGCTGCGGGGTATGCTCAAGCTCAGCTGCACTTTCTGCGCGTAGCGATCGAAATTGGAAGAGACCTTGAACCAGCCGGCCCCATGGCTGGGTTCAGGGGCTGACTCCTCAAAAAAGAAAACCGCCGATATCGGCGGTTTTTTCTTGCCCTGTAATCAGCGCCTCACGCCTATGGCCCGAGCATCCTGCGCGTTCTGTGCTCCGTTATTCATGGCCGTGAGTTCTTCAAAAAACCCAACAACGCCAACACCGGAAACACGCTCCCCACAATGACAATCCACGTCCAGCCCCCATGGTCATACAGCGCGCTCGCCACCACCGAGCCGGTGGCGCCGCCGATGAAGATGCTGGTCATGTACAGCGCGTTGAGGCGGCTGCGGCTTTTGGCGTCGAGGGCGTAGACCGCGCGCTGGCCGAGGACCATGTTCATTTGCACGCAGAAGTCGAGGATGACGCCGGTCACCGCCATGCCAATCACGGCGTAGGCCGGCTCGATCAGGCTGGGCAGGAAGCTCAATGCGGCAAACAGCATGGCGCACAGGCTGGCGACGCGCGTGTGGCCGGCGTCGGCGAGGCGCCCGGCAATGGGCGCCGCGATGGCGCCGATGGCCCCGACCAGCGCGAAGAGGGCGATCTGGCTTTGCGACAGGCCATGATTGCGGGCCAGTTCCAGTGGCACGGCGGTCCAGAACAGGCTGAACGTGGCAAACATGCAGGCTTGGTAAAACGCGCGCTGGCGCAGCACCGGTTGCCGGCGCAGCAAGGTCCAGAGTGATTTGAGCAGTTGCCCATACGTGGCGCTGTGGGCAGGCTGATGTTTGGGAATGGTCGTCGCCAGCACCCCGCTGATCAACAGCATCACCGCGGCCGCCGTGCCGAACACTGAGCGCCAGCCAAAGTGGTCGGCGATCAGGCTGGCAGCGGGCCTCGCCAGCAGGATCCCCAACAGCAGGCCGCCCATGATGCTGCCGACCACCCGCCCGCGGGTTTCCTCCGGCGCAAGGTTGGCGGCCAGCGGCACCAGAATCTGCACCGCCACCGAGCTGAAGCCCACCAGCAACGAGGCGATCAGGAACAGGTTGGGCGTTTGCGCGAATGCTGCGCTGAGCAGGCTGAGAATGGCGACGCCGGTGGTGACGATCATCAGCCGGCGGTTTTCCAGCAAGTCGCCCAGCGGTACGAGGAAGAACAGGCCCAGGGCGTAGCCGATCTGGGTCAACGACACGATGAAGCTGGCCAGCGTGCCGGAGAGACCGATGTCAGGTGCGATCAAACCGATGATGGGCTGGGCGTAATACAGGTTGGCAACGATCGCGCCGCAGCAGAACGCGAACAGCGTCGCCAGGCTTTTGGTCATTGTGACGCTGTGGGTTGCGGGAGAAATGGACGTCATGCGGATACCCGGAAAGGGCGCAGGCCCGGCAGACAGCGCCGGTACGGCGTGCAGAAAAGAGTGGCGCGAGGTTAACGCTTTTTCGTTGCGTTAAGAAGAGGCGACAAACGATAGAGTTAGCTTTACCCACCGCACGCCCTCGTTCAGGTCAATCACCGCGCCAAGCCCGGGCACCCCGCGCCAATAGCGACGCGCCGGTCGGTCGGCCGAAACTTTTCCGCATGCGCCTCGGTCACTTCTTACACATTCCCTTCACACACCATCGGAAAATTAAAACTATGCCTCGGGCAATCTGGAAAGGCGCGATCAGTTTTGGGCTGGTGCATATTCCTGTGGCGCTGGTGTCGGCGACGTCGCGCCAGGGTGTTGATTTCGACTGGCTGGACAAGCGCAGCATGGACCCGGTCGGCTACAAGCGCATCAACAAGGTCTCCGGCAAGGAGATCAATAAAGAGAACATCGTCAAGGGCGTGCAGTACGAGAAGGGGCGTTACGTCGTCATCAGCGAGGACGAGATTCGCTCCGCGCACCCCAAGTCTACCCAGACGATCGATATTTTCGGTTTCGTCGACAGCGATCAGATTCCGCTGCAGCACATCGACACGCCGTATTTCCTGTCCCCGGACAAGCGCGGGGAGAAGGTGTACGCGCTGCTGAGGCAGGCCCTGGTCGACACCGGGAAGGTCGCCTTGGCGCATGTCGTGATTCGCACCAGTCAGCATTTGGCCGCGGTCATGCCGCTGGAATCCGCCATTGTGCTGGTGCTGCTGCGTTGGCCATCGGAAGTGCGTGGCCTCGCCAGCCTGGAGCTGCCCAAGGAAGCGACGGACGTCAAACTCAGCAAGAGCGAACTGGACATGGCCAAGCGCCTGATCGACGACATGAGCAGCGAATGGACGCCGGACGCCGAGGAGTACCGCGACACCTTCCAGGACCAGATCATGGCGTTGGTGGAAACCAAGGCCCGCGAAGGCAAGATCGAGAATGTCGAAACCGACGCAGGCGATACCGAGCGTAAGTCGGCGGATGTCATCGATCTGACCGAACTGCTCAAACGCAGCCTGGGCGGTCGCAGTGGCGGCGCCAAGGCTGCGCCTGCCAAGGCCAAACCGGCGAGCAAAGCCAAAGCCGAGGCCAAGGATGACGCGCCGGTCGCCAAACGCCGTGCCCCGGCGCGCAAGAAGACCACCAAAGCATCGTAGCGTCCCGAGCGCCTGCACGTGCGTAGTGCCGGCGTTCAGGGTGAAGCGTTAAACGATGCAACGTTTCAATGCGCAGAGGTTCATCGTCATGGCAAAACCTGTGAGTGAATACACCCGCAAGCGCAACTTCGACGTCACCTCCGAGCCTGCGGAAGGCGAGGGCGAGACGCGAAGCACGAAAGGCAAGGCGCTGAGTTTCGTCATTCACAAGCACGATGCGCGCAATCTGCATTACGACTTCCGTCTTGAGCTGGACGGCACGCTGAAAAGCTGGGCGGTGCCGAAGGGGCCAAGCCTTGACCCGAAAAACAAGCGCCTGGCGGTGCAGGTCGAAGACCACCCGCTGGGGTACGGCAGCTTTGAGGGCAGCATTCCCGAGGGCGAATACGGCGCCGGCGACGTGATCGTCTGGGATCGCGGCATATGGCAGCCCCACGGCGACCCGCAGGAAACCTACGAGGCTGGCAAGCTCAAGTTCACCCTGATTGGCGAAAAGCTTACCGGCGACTGGACCCTGGTGCGGACCCGTATGCCGGGGAACAGCGACAAGGAACAGTGGCTGTTGATCAAGGAAAAGGACGATGCCGTGCGGCCGGGCGAGGAATACGACATCGTCGCCGACAAGCCGCAAAGCGTCATCAGTGGCGCCACGGTGGGCGAGGAACGCGTGCCGGCCAAGAGCACCAAGCGCAAACCAGCTTCTGAATCTGCCAACGACACGCCAGCCGTGAAGAAACCGGCGGACAACGCTTCGGAAAAAAAGTCCAAGGCGTCTTCGGCTAAGAAAAGCGCGGTGCCTGCCAAGCTTTCCCCCTCGTTGGCGACGCTGATGGCCGCCCCGCCTGAAGGCGAATGGCTCTACGAAATCAAGTACGACGGTTACCGAATCCTGACCCGCGTCATCGATGGCGAGGTGAAGTTTTTCACCCGCAACGGCAATGACTGGACCGAGCGCCTGCCGCTGCAAGCCAAGGCGATTGGCGAATTGAAACTGGACAACACCTGGCTGGACGGCGAGGTGGTGGTCCTTAATGACGCCGGGTTGCCTGACTTTCAGGCGCTGCAGAATGCGTTCGACATCGACCGCAGCAAGGACATCCTCTATTACGTGTTCGACATGCCGTTCCATAACGGTGAAGACCTGCGCGAGACACCTGTCGAGGACCGTCGCGCTGCCCTGAAGAAGGTGTTGGGGCGACAGCAAAAGGGCCTGCTACGGTTTTCCGACGCGTTCTCCGCAGGGCATCGTGACATCATTGAAAGCGCGAGTCTGATGTCCCTGGAGGGAGTGATCGGCAAGCGTGCCGGCAGCACCTATCAGTCCAGGCGTACCGCCGACTGGATCAAGCTCAAATGCAAGTTGCGGCAGGAGTTTGTTGTGGTCGGCTTCACCCGGCCCCAGGGCGCGCGCAGTGGTTTCGGCGCGCTGCTGCTGGCGGTGAACGAGGAGGGTGCAGGTCTGGTGTACGCCGGGCGGGTCGGCACCGGTTTCAATCAGCACATGCTCGGGGATTTGCTTGAGCAAATGAAGCCGCTGGAGCAAGACGCGTCGCCGCTGACGAAAAAAGTCACCAGCGCCCAGGCCCGGGGCGTGCACTGGATAAAGCCGACGTTGGTGGCAGAAGTGGAGTTCGGTGAGTGGACCCGCGACGGCATCATTCGGCACTCGGCGTTTGTGTCGTTGCGCAGCGACAAGCCGGCCAGCGAAGTGGTCCACGAATACCCCAAAACGCCGAAAGACATCAAGGCGCCCTTCAAGCCCAGTGCCACCAAGGCCTCCCCGCCGACCAAAAAAGCCCCCGCAAGCGGCGATGCTTCGGCGGAGAAACCCCAGCCCGCCAGCAAACGGGCCGGCAAGGACCGCGTCGAAGTGGCAGGGGTGATGGTCAGCCATCCTGAGCGCGTGATTGACGCAGAGAGCGGCCTGCACAAGATCGAGCTGGCGCAGTACTACGAATCAGTGGCTGACTGGATTTTGCCGCACCTGGACCATCGTCCCGTGGCGCTGCTGCGTTGCCCCGAAGGCGTTGAAGGCGAGCAGTTCTTCCAGAAGCACTCCGAGCGCATGGCGATCCCCAACATCAAGCAGCTGGACCCCAAACTGGACCCCGGCCACGCGCGCCTGATGGAGATCGACAGCGTCAAGGCACTGGTCGGTGCGGCGCAGATGGGCACCATCGAACTGCACACGTGGGGCGCGACCTACGATCAGATCGAGCTGCCAGACCACTTCGTTCTTGACCTTGATCCGGACGCCGAGCTGCCATGGCGCAGCATGATCGAAGCCACGCAGTTAACCCTGTCAACCCTCGACGAGCTGGGCCTCAAAGCCTACGTCAAGACCAGTGGCGGCAAGGGCATGCACATCGTGGTGCCGCTGGCACGCCGGGCGGATTGGGAGTCGGTCAAGGCCTTCGCCAAAGCACTGGCGCAGTTTATGTCGCGGGAGTTGCCCGACCGGTTTACCGCCACGTCCGGGCCCAAGAACCGGGTCGGCAAGATTTTTATCGATTACCTGCGCAACACCCGTGGCGCCAGCACCGTCGTGGCCTATTCGGCGAGGGCACGGCCCGGGTTGCCGGTGTCGGTGCCGATCAGCCGTGATGAGCTGACCGAGGTGACGTCTTCAGCGCAGTGGAACATCGCCAATCTGGAGCAGCGGCTGCGCAAGCTGAAGGCTGACCCGTGGGCCGGTTACAAGAACACCCAGCGGCTGACCAAACCGATGTGGAAACGCCTGGGCGCGACGCCGCCGGCCTGACGGAGGCATTGATCGGTCTATCCACGCTGCACGTCATTCCTGAGCGGGGGCGATCAGGCGGCGGCGCAACTGACCGGGCGCCATGCCGTAGGTGTCCTTGAATACCTTGCTGAACGCCGCCTGGGATTGGTAACCGACCTGGGCGGCGATGTCACTCAGTCCCTCCTGCGACCGACTCAATAAACGGTAGGCCCGCTGCATGCGGACTTGGGTGAGCAGGGTCCAGGGGGAGCTGCCGCTGAGTTTCGTGAAGGCGCGCATGAAGGTCGCTCGGGACATGCTCGCCAGCGCCGCCAACCGGTCAACGCTCCAGTCATCGGCCGGGTTTTCCAGCATCGCCTGCCACGCCCGACCCAGCCGCTTGTCACCCAGCAGGCCGAGGCTGCCGGCATGTTGTGGCGCCTGACGAAGGTGCTCTCGGACAATCAGCGTGAACAGCGCCGAGGTCAGCGCGTTGACCATGAACTGAGCTCCCGGCAGGTTGGCGTCGGCTTCACGGCGCAACATCGCAACCAGCGACGGCAGCGGGTCGCCGCTGCCCAGCGCCTGGGTCGAGACCTTCACAGGGTTGGGCAGGGACGCAAACAGCATGGCCTCGGGCTGGTGGATGAAACGTCCGCACAATAAGTCCAGCTCCGTGCCGTCACCAAAACGTTGCACCGGCAACAGACCGCTCTCGGTGGTACGTTGCGGCCGAGCGCTCGCCACGCGCTGGCCGGGGCTGTGCAGCAGGTGTTGGCTGCCACGCGGCAGGACCAGGATGTCCCCCGTTGTCAGGGCCAGTCGCTGCCCATCGGCCAGCTCCACGTGGCACTGGCCGGCCAGCACGATGTGATAGGGCGACGTGCCGGCGGGCTCCTGCTGATGGTCGAGCGCCCAGTCACCCTGAAACTGGCAACGAAGGTCCAGGCTGCCGCGCACGTCGGCGAGGGCAATGAGCGTGTCAATGGCGTGCATAGGCGACTTTCGGACAAAAGAATGAGCCAAACGAGCAAGCCGCCGCGCCGCGGTGGGCGGAGACTGAAGGTGTCCGGCGCAGTCTAGTCGCCACCCTCAGGAGATACCAATATGTTCAGCAATTGGCCCGATCTGGTTTCCACCATCAAGCAGTCGTTTGGTGCGCTGTCCAAGTCCAACCCGAAGATGGTCAAGGCCTACATGGCCCTGGGCGAAGCCGCTGCGGAAAACAACGTGCTCGACGCCAAGACCCGCGAATTGATTTCCCTCGCCGTCGCCGTCACCACCCGTTGTGACGGTTGCCTTGGCACCCATGCTCAAGCCGCGATCGCCGCAGGCGCGACCCGCGAAGAAGTGGCCGCCGCCCTGGCCACCGCGATCTCGTTGAACGCAGGCGCCGCGTACGTCTATTCACTGCATGCGCTGGAGGCGTATGACGCGTTGAAGCAGTAAGCTGCCGGGATCTCAGATAACCCGGCCTGTCGGATCAAACAGGCAACCGGTGGGAGCTGGATTGCTGGCGACCGCAAGGGGTCAGGCACTGCAAAGGTGCCTGACGCCACCGCGTTCGCCAGCAAGCCGGCTCCTACAGAATGTTGCGTTAATCAGACGAAGTGCATCGCGCCACTGTAGGAGCTGTCGGAGGTTACGACGGTGGCGAACGCGGTGGGTCAGCCGGACGTTGTATTACCTGAAGGACCGCATTCGCCAGCTAGCTCGTACAGGGGTTTTGCGTCAATCAGACGAAGTACATAGCGCCACTGTAGGAGCTGTCGGAGGTTACGACGGTGGCGAACGCGGTGGGTTAGCCGGACGTTGTATTACCTGAAGGACCGGGTTCGCCAGCTGGCTCGTACAGGGTTTTTGCGTCAATAAGATGAAGTGCATCGCGCCACTGTAGGAGCTGTCGGAGATTACGACGGTGGCGAACGCGGTGGGTCAGCCGGACGTAGTATTACCTGAAGGACCGGGTTCGCCAGCAAGCCGGCTCGGACGCAGATGGGACGTCGAACCCAAGCCACGGCCGCACCGCCGCTGTATCAGATCATTTAACCCCATCCGTCCTTTCGCCCACTTCGGCCGGGTAAAACTCGCCATCAAGGCCTGCGGTCAGCAGTCGTTCCCTTACCATTGTTTCCACGCCAAGCACCTGGTCCGGGTCATCAATGTTGTCGAGCACCAGCCAGATCGGCATGACGTTCTGGCCATGGGTGCCTTCGCTGAGCATGTCGTGGGAAAAGACTTGATTGGCGCGCCACAGGCACAGTTCATCTTCGGTGTGACCGGTTTCGCGAACGGCTGTTGGCGAGGTCAGCCAGATTTCGGTGTAAGGGCGCAGGTCGGCCTGGGCGAGTTCGCTCTGAGTGATAACTGTT
Source organism: Pseudomonas sp. (assembly GCF_036387035.1). GTDB lineage: Bacteria > Pseudomonadota > Gammaproteobacteria > Pseudomonadales > Pseudomonadaceae > Aquipseudomonas. Next base: position 25,129 of record NZ_DASVUM010000190.1, read on the forward strand.
TTCATGGTGTGTCTTCCATTGTTCAAAGATGCAGTTCTGACGCATCGATCGGAGCAGCGTTCCCGTGATCTGTGCAGATGGTCATAGCAACTTGAACTGCGGCCGCTTCCGTGGGGTCGACAGCATCACTGCGCGCTAACGTCACCCCGGCCCGGAGACACGCCTTTGACCGACCCGAACCTGCTCACCCGCAGAAGACTGCTGACCCTGGCGGGAGGTGCTTCGGCAGCGTTGGCGTTTGACGGCATGGCCGTTCACACCCGCGCCGAGGCCGCCGTCGCAGCATCCCGACCGCCACAACCCGGCGCCTCGCCCGGTCAATCAGGAGAACCGAACATGCTCACTCAAGACATCCCGTCCAGCGGCGAAGCGTTGCCGATGATTGGCCTGGGCACGTACCGCGGGTTCGATGTCGAGCCCGGCAGCGACGCTTATAAAATGCTGCCCGCCGTCGTGGACGAACTGCTGCATGCCGGCGGCACCGTGATCGACAGTTCGCCCATGTACGGGCGCGCCGAGCAAACCACCGGCGAATTGCTGTCGATCCATCAGCCGGCATCGCCCGCGTTTCTGGCGACCAAAGTCTGGACCCGGGGACGTGAGGAGGGGATTGCGCAGATGGAAGCGTCGTTCCGTTTGTTGCAGACCGAGCGCATCGACCTGATGCAGATCCACAACCTGCTCGACTGGAAGACGCACCTGCCAACGCTACGTCAATGGAAAGAAGAAGGGCGCATTCGCTACATCGGTCTGACGCACTACACCGCCTCGGCCTACGACGAAGTGGAAGCGGCATTACGGGCCGAGGCGTTTGATTTTCTGCAGATCAATTACGCGCTGGATGATCGCGCCGTCGAGGCACGCCTGCTGCCGCTGTGTCGCGAGCGCGGCGTTGCGGTCATCTGCAATCGGCCGTTCGGTGGCGGCGGTCTGCTCGGCCGCTTGCGCGACACGCCCCTGCCGGGCTGGGCGGCGCAGGTTCAGGCCAGGAGCTGGGCGCAACTGGCGCTTAAGTTTCTGATCTCACACCCGGCGGTGACGTGTGCGATTCCAGGTACGGGCAACCCGAAATACATGAAGGAGAACGCCGAGGCAGCAAGAGGGCCTTTGCTTACTGATGCCCAGCGCCAGCAGCTGATTGCCCTGATCGGCTGATCCTGCTTACGGTCGGTTGGGCCGTTTCATCGTCGCGAACGGAGGCGATCAGCGTTTGACCGGCGCAGGCAGAGTGACCAGATTCACGTACGCGTCCCAGAACCTCTTCTGGTCCACGGCGTACACCACTTTCGCCTTTTGTGTGCCGACGGGTGCGCCCTTCTTGTAGCCGATGGAGCGGCCGTAATCCGGTCCGAAGTGGGCGTCGACATCGACCCACAGATCTTTGGACTCGGTGACCAGGTCCGGACGCACCAGGTACAGCGCGGGCAGGCTGTCCCAGGTGAAACTGTGATGGTCAGGATCCTTGTCGAACTCAGGCCCCAGCACCGTTTTGTAAAGGTCGGGAATCACGCCTTTGCTGGCGACGATGCGCCGGTAGACCGAGGCGTCGAAGATGACCTTTTCGCAGACATCGTTGGGGAAAATCACGTGCTCGATGGGTGAGCGCAGGACGATTTTTGCGGCCTCGGGGTCGAACCACCAGTTGAATTCCGCCGCTGGCGTAGTGTTGCCGGGAATCTCGATGGCGCCGCCCATGTACACGATGCGTTTGATCAACGGCACGATTTCCGGTGCGCTGCGAATCGCCAGAGCGATGTTGGTCAACGGGCCAACGGCCAGGAGGGTCACTTCGTGAGGGTTTTCCTTCACGCTGTCGACGATGAACTGTGCAGCGGATTTGCTGCGCAATGCAGTGTGCGTAGCAAGCCCGTCCGGTGGCGCGACCCGCTGCGAGGCCGAGGTCGGACGCGGGGTCTTGAACGCCCCTGGCCAGCCTGCGCCGAACAGGGCTTTTTCCTGTTCATACGTGGCGAAGTCGTGCAGCAGCGGGTATGCCGCGCCGGAGTACACGCCGACGTCCTTTTCCACGCCCATGCGCTCGACAGCTTTCAGCGCATCGACCTGCTCCTGATCAACCCAGGCGTTGCCACTGACGAGGGTCATGCCCAGCAGGTCGATGCGCTTTTGTGCGTGCAGTTGCGCCAGCATGATGAACGCCTGGCCGTCGTCGTTGAGCACGTTGAAATCGGTGTCGAAGATGACCTTTTCCGCGGCCTGCAAGGAGGTCGCGGACAGTCCTAGCGTCAGTGCCAGGGCACAGCTTTTCACAAACGCCTGCATGGTCTGATTCCACAGTTGTGATTGGAGAAATACAATTCCCACGTAGGAGCCGGCTTGCTGGCGAACCCGTTGGTTCAGTTAATAAAATGTTGACTGAACCACCGCGTTCGCCAGCAAGCCGGCTCCTACGTGGGAATTGTATTTCTCCAATAACAACGGTGGAAATCACTCATGCAGGCCTTACTGAAAAGCTGTGCCCTGGCACTGACGCTAGGACTTTCCGCGACCTCCTTGCAGGCCGCGGAAAAGGTCATCTTCGACACCGATTTCAACGTGCTCAACGACGACGGCCAGGCGTTCATCATGCTGGCGCAACTGC
>NZ_DASVUM010000191.1:0-37272 GCF_036387035.1 Pseudomonas sp.
CCGCAGACGGCATAGCCCAGAATCATCGACGGGCCAGCGGACTTCAGAACTCCGGCCGAGCCCAGGAACAGACCCGTACCAATCGCGCCACCCAGGGCGATCAGCTGGATATGACGGTTCTTCAGACCACGCTTCAAGTCACCTGAATGGGACATGTTTTCACTCATTGGCTAACCACCTCGGCGCGCTTGTCTGTGACGAAATCGAACCCGACGCGCTCATGACGCGACGGAGGGAAACGGAGTGGGTAACCCCGAGCGGGTCGGCGTGCATGAGCCGGTGGATCACAGAAAAAACGGGCGCGCATTGTACACCGCTCACATGCCGTTTGGCGGCGAAAGAATTCCCGGCTGAAGCCGGTCCCACAGGATGCGCATGACGCTTTTGTAGGACCGGCTATAGCCGGGAAGGTGTTATTGACCCTGCTCTCACTCACACTGCCGACACAATTCTGTCGCAAAAATAATTCACCGAAATCAAAAGCTCCCTAACGTTGTTTTCGCTGCAAGTTTCGACAGGTCCGGCGAAATGCCAGCATTTACCGGCCGATATTTACTTTGCAACACTCCGAGTCTTGCACTAGTTTTTGAAGTGCTTGCTGGCCACGAAGGTCAGCGTGCTTCCATGACGAGGCCCAAGGCACTGCCCTTTCGTCCTCGCTGCATTCGGCAAGTACGTCATTCTCAGGAGATTCACCTATGCAAACAGTTGAACTGGCTCTGGAAGAAGAACTGCAATTGGACGATTGGTTTGAAGCACCGACTCATGATGCCGCTGTGGAGATGATGCAGGCCGACGCCGTAGTGGCGTTTGGCACTGCGATGTGGCCGTTCTAAAGCAGCTGAAGGGCGAACGCGGTTGACGCGTTCGCCCTCTTGTTTTGAGCATTCGGAGCGGAGCGCACCCATGGACAACAGCAGCGCCATCGAACATTTTCTCTACTACCTGCAACACCATCCCGCCGTGAACACCATCGACACCCCCCACGTTCTACTGGCCCACACCGCCCAGTACGGCAGCATCGTCGACCGTATCCGCGACAGCTCGACGGGACGTGATTTATTCCGTTTCAACACCCTGCCACTCGACACCTCCCCCATCAGCGACCTGGCAGACGCCATCACCGAGGCCGATCTGTTCGTGCTGTTCTACGACGCGTCCACGCTGCCCAATCCCCGCGCAGAAGGGCCGCCGTTCATTCGTCAGTTGCAGGAGGTGATGTCGACACAGTGGAAGAAGTCCCTGCTGTTCAAAGACTACGGTGACTATTTCTATGACACGTTCAGCGTTCGTCCCGAGCGAATCGCTCAGTTGAACGCGGCGCTCATCGACACGATGAATCAAGGCGAGACCCTCAGCTTCAGTGACGAACACGGCTCCTACTTCGAGGCCCCGCTGCGCGAGCTGAAGAAGTGGACCAACATCAACGGCGTTGGCAATTACGACCTTGCCCCCGGTGAGATTGCCACCCACAGCGAATCCATCAACGGTCATGTGCGCTTTGTCGGCACGTTTCTGAGCACGATCCCTTTTGCGCGCAAATACGGGATCATCGAATCACCGCTGGAATTGTGGATCGAGAACTCCGTGGTGACCCGCATTGCCACTGAGGTGCCAGGGCTGGAGCAGGACTTCAATAAATACCTGGACGCCAACCCTTCGAACCGGCGTATCGAGGAACTGGGCATCGGCACCAACGAAGGTGTCAGCCAGCTATACGCACGCAACGCCGGCTTTGAAGAGCGCCACTGCGGGCTGCATCTGGGTCTGGGCGGCGGTGCCAAGGGCAGCCATCACATGGACCTGATCTTTGACAGCGGCTCACTGGCGGTGGACAAGCGCGTGGTATTCGACGGCGCAGCCTACGTCGGCTTCTGATCGCAACCCGCGCATAAAAAAACGCCAGTCTTTCGACTGGCGTTTTTTATTTCCGAGCGCTGTCACTGGTTCACAACGCTGTCACTCAGGCTTGCGGCGACCGAAGCCAGGACGCTGACCGGAGCCGCTCGGCGGGCCGCGGCGTTTGCCGGACGGGGTCTTGTCGTCCACCAGACCGATACCCGGACGCGAAGGCTTCGGCTTGGCCGGACGCTTGTTCATGTCGCTCGGACGTTCCGCCACCGGCGTGCCACGGCCGCTTTCGCTGCGCGCGCTGTCGCCACGTGGATTGCCGCCACGGGCATTGTCGCCACGGCCACCGATGGCCGGACGCGGGGTACGCGCCGGACGACCGTTTTCCGCCGGCTTACGCGCCGGGCGCTCGCCGTCGGCCAGACGCGGCTCGCGGGCAGGACGGTCCGCAGAGACCGCGTCCTTGGCCGGACGCAACTGACGCACGCGCTCGCCTTTGCCCAACGGACGGGACGACTGGCGCTGCAAGCGCTCCAGCTTGTCTTTGGTCTTGGCGGTCATCTGCGGCATGGCGACCGGCTTCAGGCCGACTTCGGCACTGAGGATGTCGACTTCCTGCTGACTCATTTCGCGCCAGCGACCCATCGGCAGATCCGAATTGAGGAAAACCGGGCCGAAACGCACGCGCTTCAGACGGCTGACCACCAACCCCTGGGATTCCCACAACCGGCGAACTTCGCGGTTGCGGCCTTCCATGACCACGCAGTGGTACCAGTGGTTGAAGCCTTCGCCGCCCGGCGCCTGCTGAATATCGGTGAAACGCGCCGGACCGTCTTCCAGCACCACACCGGTTTTCAGACGCAGCAGCATGTCGTCATCGACTTCGCCGCGTACGCGCACGGCGTACTCGCGGTCCATCTCGAACGAGGGGTGCATCAGGCGGTTGGCCAGTTCACCGTCGGTGGTGAACATCAACAGGCCGGTGGTGTTGATGTCCAGACGGCCGATGTTGATCCAGCGGCCTTCTTTCGGGCGCGGCAGGCGGTCAAACACCGTCGGACGGCCTTCAGGGTCGTCACGGGTGCAGATTTCACCGTCTGGCTTGTTGTACATGATGACGCGGCGAACGGTCTCGGCGGCTTCTTCGCGTTTGATCACGCGACCGTCGACCGTGATGGCGTCATGCAGGTCGACGCGCTGACCGAGAGAGGCCTGAACGCCGTTGACCTTGATACGGCCTTCGCCGATCCAGGCTTCAACGTCGCGCCGGGAACCGACGCCGATACGCGCCAGGACCTTCTGCAGTTTTTCGCCTGCTGGGCCGATCTCTTTGTCTTGCTTGTCTTGTTCACTCATCTGGGCACCTCCCGGTGTGTCGAATCAGGGCATGCGCGAGTGGGCATGGCCTGTGGCCCGGTGCTCTTGGGAAGAGCGGTTCCGGCTCAGAACAACTCTGAAGCGGACGGGCAGAAACTGAAATCCCTGGCGTGTGGATCGCCAAAAGGTCGCGAATCATACGCGCCTGGCGCGCGTTGCGCATCAAAGACTAGATGAAAAAATCAGGCTTACTTCTTTTTCCGCCGACTGGCGCCTTTGAGTGTGATCAAGCGCTGGGCCGACTCGGCGAGCACCGAGCGCTTTTCGTCCTTCTCCATCTTCTTCCAGGATTTGATCTCGCGCTTGCTGCGACCGCAGCCGAGGCAAATGTCCTCGTTGAACTTGCAAAGGCTGATGCAGGGATTCTTGGTGCTCATGGGCGTGCCTGAGTGAAGAATGGGGCGCTGTGCGTTGTGCTGCCACAGCGATCGTCACCGAGGATCTTCATCGTCCCGCGGCGGTTCTTCCAATTCAGACTCTTTATCGGCCTCATCGAGCAATAAATCGTCGAAGTCGATTTTCAGGCCCTGCTCCATGGAATCCAGTTCGGCCAGCAGACTGCGGAAACTGGTTTCATCCCGGGGCGCTTCAGGCTCGGCGCCGGCCCCTGCGTCAGCATCGAGCGGCAGGCTGGCGTCGGCCAACGCCTGCAAATGTGCGGGCACCGGCGCGTCGTCGAACTCCAGCACCGGGTCGGTTTCCATCTCGCGCAAGTCAGCCAGCGGCGGCAGTTCGTCGAGGTTTTTCAGGTTGAAGTGATCAAGAAAGGCTTTGGTGGTGGCGAACATCGCCGGCTTGCCAGGCACGTCACGGTAGCCGACGATCCTGATCCATTCGCGTTCCATGAGGGTCTTGACGATGTTGCTGTTGACCGCAACGCCGCGCACGTCTTCGATTTCGCCGCGGGTGATCGGCTGGCGGTACGCGATGAGCGCCATGGTCTCCAGCAGGGCGCGCGAATAACGCTGGGGCCGCTCTTCCCACAGACGCCCGACCCAGGGCGCGAACTTCTCGCGAATCTGCAAGCGGTAGCCGGTGGCAACTTCTTTAAGCTCAAAAGCCCGGTTGTCGCAGGACTTGCCCAGTAACGTCAGAGCCTTTTTGAACACCGGGGGCTCGGGCCGTTCGCCCTCCTCGAACAACTCGTACAGGCGTTCCAGTGACTGCGGCTTCCCGGAAGCAAGCAAAAACGCTTCGAGCAGCGGCGCCAGATCGCGGGGTTCATTCAGGTTCATTGTCAGCTCTTGCTCTTTATTCGGCTCGCGCCCGTACATGAATGACGGCGAAGGGTTCGTTCTGCACCAGTTCCACCAACTGTTCCTTGACCAGTTCCAGCACGGCCATAAACGTCACCACCACGCCCAGCCGCCCTTCTTCTGCCGTGAACAGCTGGGCAAAGGGCACGAAGCCTGCGCCTTTCAGGCGATCCAGAACATCGCTCATGCGCTCGCGGGTCGACAGCGCTTCGCGGCTGACCTGATGGCTTTCAAACAGGTCGCCGCGGCGCAGCACATCCGCCATCGACATCAGTAGCTCTTCGAGGGCGACATCGGGCAATAACTTGCGCACCCGCGCTTCGGGCGCTTCCAGCCTGGGCACCCGCACGTCGCGGCCTACGCGAGACAGCTGGTCGATGCCTTCGGCGGCGGCCTTGAAGCGCTCGTATTGCTGCAAGCGGCGGATCAGTTCGGCACGCGGATCGCCCTCTTCTTCCTCGGCCATTTCCGAGCGCGGCAGCAGCATGCGCGATTTGATCTCGGCGAGCATGGCGGCCATGACCAGGTATTCGGCGGCAAGCTCCAGGCGCACGGTTTTCATCAGCTCGACGTAGCCCATGTACTGACGGGTGATTTCCGCCACCGGGATGTCAAGGATGTTGATGTTCTGTTTGCGAATCAGGTAAAGCAGCAGGTCCAGCGGGCCTTCAAAGGCTTCGAGGAACACTTCCAGCGCATCCGGCGGGATGTACAGATCGACCGGCATCTGCGTGACGGCCTGGCCATAGACCATGGCAAACGGCAGCTCAAGCTGAGCGTCCGCCTGAACGTCAGTGGGAGCCTCCAGTGCTTGCGCCTGGGTCACCCGACTTCGACCCCGAACGGCGTCGGATCACCACAACCTACCCGCACCACCTGCGGCTCGCCATCGGTCAGATTGACCACCGTCGAGGCGGAAATGCCGCCCTCGCCCGCGTCGATGATCAGGTCGACCTGATGCTCGAGGATCCCGCGCATCTCGTAGGGGTCGCTCATGGGAATGGTTTCGCCGGGCATGATCAGGCTCACGCTCATCAGCGGTTCGCCCAGCTCTTGCAGCAGCGCCTGGGCGATGGGGTGGCCCGGCACGCGCAGGCCGATGGTGCGGCGCTTGGGGTGCAGGACCAGACGCGGTACGTCGCGGGTGGCGCCGAGAATAAAAGTGTAAGGCCCCGGCGTGTGCGCTTTCAGGACGCGAAACGCTGCCGTGTCGACCTTGGCGAACAACCCCAACTGGGAAAGGTCGCTGCACATCAGCGTGAAGTTGTGCTTGTCATCGAGCTGACGCAGGCGACGGATGCGTTCGACGGCCGTCTTGTCCCCCATCTGGCAACCCAATGCGTAGGACGAATCGGTGGGGTACACCACCAGACCGCCCGCCCGGATGATCTCCACGGCCTGCTTGATCAGGCGCGGTTGCGGGTTCTCCGGGTGGACCTGAAAAAATTGACTCACAGTATCTTCCTGTTCAGACGGCAGTAGGCTGGTCATGTTTGAACCGACACCAAAGGGGCGGCAGGTCCTCCGGCAATGGGCGATAAACGCCGATTTCGGACCAGGCGCCAGGGGCATGAAAATCACTGCCGGCACTGACCAGCAGACCGAACTCACGGGCCAGAATCGCCAGACTGCCGACCTGATCGGCAGGCTGCAGGCCGTTGACCACTTCTATTGCGTGGCCGCCGGCCTGGATGAAGTCGGCGACCAGCTTGCGACGCTTGCTGCGGGTGAAGTCGTAATGCGAAGGGTGCGCCAGGCTGACCCAGGCCCCGGCAGCGCGCAGGGTCGCCACGGTTTGCTCCAGCGTGGGCCAATGCTGTTTGACGTCGCCCAGTTTGCCCGCGCCCAGCCATTTGCGGAACGCCTCGGCGCGGTCTTTGACGAACCCCTGGTTAACCAGAAAGTCCGCGAAATGCGGCCGGGCCGGTGCATTTGCGCTGTCACCCAGTGCCTGCTGCACTGCGCGCGCACCTTCGAGCGCCCCAGGCATACCTTTCATCGCCAACTTGCGGCTTATTTCTTCGGCGCGCAGCCATCGGCCGGTGTGCAACTGCTCGATGACCTCCCGCAATTGCGGCGCGTCCACATCGAAGGCATAGCCCAATACGTGGATAGTCGCACCGCCCCAGGTGCAGGACAACTCGATGCCGTCGATCAACTGCATATCCAACGCCAGCGCCGCAGCGCGGGCCTCGGCGAGACCTTCGATCGTGTCGTGATCGGTGAGGGCGAGGACTTTCACGCCGTGCTCGTGCGCACGCGCGACGAGTACCGCTGGCGCAAGGGCGCCATCGGAAGCGGTGCTGTGGCAGTGCAGATCGACGTTCATAGGGGCGCTTTCGCAGTCATTGATGTTTGTTATTATGCCGTCACATCCAGCTTCTGGCTCTTACTGTGAAACAATTCATCGACTTCATCCCGCTCATCCTGTTCTTCATCGTTTACAAAATCAGCCCGCAAGCCGTCGATGTCCTTGGCCACAGCTTCATGGTGGGCGGGATTTACAGCGCTACCGCGATGCTGATTGCCAGTTCGCTGGTGGTCTACGGCATCCTTTATGTTCGGCAAGGCAAACTGGAAAAAAGTCAGTGGCTGACGCTGATTGCCTGCCTCGTGTTTGGCAGCCTGACCCTGGCGTTCCACAGCGAAACTTTTCTGAAGTGGAAAGCACCCGTCGTCAACTGGGTGTTTGCGCTGATCTTCGGCGGCAGCCACTTCATCGGTGACCGTCTGTTGATTCAACGCATCATGGGCCACGCGCTGACCCTGCCTCAGGCGGTCTGGACCAAACTGAACATCGCCTGGATTGTGTTCTTCCTGTTCTGTGGTGCCGCCAATCTTTACGTGGCCTTCACCTATCAAGAATTCTGGGTCGACTTCAAAGTGTTCGGCAGCCTGGGCATGACCCTGCTGTTTCTGGTAGGCCAGGGCATCTTCCTGGCCCGCCACATTCATGACGCCGACCCGTCCACCCAGCCTTCAAACAAAAAAAGAGAGGACTGACATGCTCTACGCAATCGTGGCAACCGACGTCGCCAACTCCCTGGAAAAACGTCTGGCAGCGCGCCCCGCTCACCTGGAGCGCCTCAATGCGATGAAAGCCGAAGGTCGCATCGTCCTGGCAGGCCCGATGCCTGCGGTGGACAGCATCGATCCCGGCATGGCCGGTTTTACCGGCAGCCTGATCGTGGCTGAATTCGAGTCGCTTGCCGAAGCCAAGGCCTGGGCTGACGCCGATCCCTACGTCGCAGCGGGCGTCTACGCCGACGTGGTGGTCAAACCGTTCAAGCAAGTCCTGCCCTGATACCCAGCCTGCGCCCGGCGTTTTAACAGCGCCGGCCGCGCCCCCGCGCCGCTGATTGCTCATTGTTCGCATCACCCTGCCGATACGCTGCCTGAGACTCACAAAAAAAGAGTCAAGCAAACGGTGCCTGTCCGGCGCCGCGAGAACATTCAGGAGTTCAGATGCGTCTACGTCCGTGGTGTGTGCTGGCGGCCGCCCTGTCCGTTTCGGCAGTCAGTGTGTCTGCACAATGTGATGAAATCAGCGACCCGGTGAACCATGCGCTGCCACTGCCGAGCACGGCAACTCAATTGACCGAGCTTCGCCAGCGGCTGGCAGAGAGTGAGAAGGAACGCGAAGCGCTGAGCCGGCAATTGCAGAGCGCCGACACCGAGCGCGAAAGTATCCAGCTTGGGCGCCTGCGCCAGGAGAACCAAAGGCTTAGACTGCAGCTCAAAGAAGCACAGTCGGTCACGCCCCCGAGGGTGCTGACCGAACAACAACAATGGTTTGTCGCGGGCGGTGGCGTTGCAATGGTCGCCCTTCTGTGCGGTATCTTTGCCAGCGGCTGGCGTAGACGTCGTCGGCAATGGCTAAATTGAGTGAGTCATGAGCGAGCTGTTACTTATTGATGATGACCAGGAGCTGTGTGAGCTCCTGAGCAGTTGGTTGAGTCAGGAAGGGTTCGTTGTGCGCGCCTGCCACGACGGCCAGAGTGCCCGCAAGGCGTTGGCCGACTCCGCACCCGCTGCGGTGGTGCTGGACGTGATGCTGCCCGACGGCAGCGGTCTGGAACTGCTCAAACAATTGCGCACCGATCACCCCGACCTTCCCGTGCTGATGCTCTCGGCGCGCGGCGAACCGCTGGACCGCATCCTGGGTCTTGAGCTAGGCGCCGACGACTATCTGGCCAAGCCCTGCGATCCCCGTGAACTGACGGCGCGTCTGCGCGCAGTGCTGCGCCGCAGCCATCCAGCGGCGGTGTCGTCGCAGATCGAGCTGGGTGACCTGTGCTTCAGTCCGGCCCGCGGCGTGGTCACGATTGACGAACAGGAGTTCACCCTGACCGTGTCCGAAGCGCGCCTGCTCGAGGCGTTGCTCGGCCAGCCCGGCGAACCGCTCGAAAAGCAGGAGCTGGCGCAACTCGCGCTGGGCCGCAAGCTGACCTTGTACGACCGCAGCCTTGATATGCACGTCAGTAACCTGCGCAAAAAGATCGGCCCCCATGCCGACGGCCGCCCGCGCATCGTTGCCCTGCGCAGCCGCGGTTATTACTACGCCGTGTGATCGTCGCGGCGGCGATTACCACCCGCTATAAAGATCTCATGCGTAGGAGCGTGGCTTGTCCCGCGATCTGGCGCGCAGCGGCAGTGATTCCTCGATACGCGGGCTGCCTGACATCCCGCAGTGCATGGTCTCGGTGCCGGTTTTCCCGGCAGAATCGCGGGACACGCCACGCTCCTACCATCATCGAGTCGCTCTTTGTGTCAGCCGCGCCACTGATGCTCTTTACCCAAGCTTTACCGACGCCTGACCTCGCTTGACCTTGATCTCCCTAAACTGGCCTCAACCGGCACAGAGCCGAAATCGAGACAAGGAGATTCACCATGCGCAAGACGTTGATGGCTTTGATGTTCGCCGCCGCACTGCCTACCGTTGCAATGGCCATGCCTCCGGACGGCGGCCCGATGGGTGGCCCAGGCGGCCCGGGCTTCGATGGCCCTGGCATGCATCACCGCAAAGGCCCGCTGGACAAGCTGAACCTGACGCCTGACCAACGTCAGCAAGTCGGCAAGCTGATGGGCGACCAGTGGCGCGGCCGCTCCGAAGTCAACCACAAGTACCTGGCCAAGCTGCCTGCCGCCGACCAGAAGGCGATGAAGGATGAACTGGATGCTGCTCACGCGAAAACCCAGTCCGACATCCGCGCCTTGCTGACGCCGGAGCAACAGAAAACCTTCGACCAGATGCAGAAGGATGAAGCCCAGCGTCGTGCGGACCGCGCCGAGTTCGAGGCCTGGAAAGCGCAGAAAGCGCAGAAAGCGCAAAAAACCCAGTAAGCGGCTGCTGGCGCGGCAGTACACTTCCCCCAACCCGACACGCTTCCCGGCGTGTCGGGTTTTCTGTTTTACGAACCGGGTCGAGGGCAGCACGTGCGTTCATTGTTCTGGAAAATCCTGGCGAGCTTCTGGCTTGCCATCGCGCTGGTGGCTGGCCTGTCGGTCCTGATGGGGCATGTGCTCAATCAGGATGCCTGGATCCTCAGTCGCCATCCCGGTCTGCACAACTTGCCGCAGAAATGGGTCGAGCTGTACGAGGATAAAGGCCAGGCGTCTGCTCAGGACTATCTGCAAGACCTCAAGCGCAAATACCACATTGACGTTCAGGTGCTGAACGACAGCGGCGAAGCAGTGATCCCCGGCACCTTCCCTCCCCGCGCGGCAGCCTTCGAAGAGCGGCAGAAAGACGACACTCGCCCCCTGCCGTGGCGGCGCCTGACTGCCGAATACACCAGCGAAAAAACCGGCGAAACTTACCTGCTGATTTACCGCATTCCCCATCCGGAGCTGGATGCGTGGCACCGCGACAGTCTGCTCTGGCCGCTGAGTGCATTGGGCATCGCGCTGGTGGTGCTGACCTTGTTCAGCCTGCTGGTGACGCTCTCGATTACCCGCCCGCTTAACCGCTTGCGCGGCGCGGTGCATGATCTCGGCCAGACCACGTACCAGCAGAACAGCCTGGCGCAGCTGGCCGACCGCCGCGACGAGTTCGGCGTGCTGGCCAATGACTTCAACCGCATGGGCGCCCGCCTGCAAAGCCAGATCAGCAGTCAGCGCCAGCTGCTTCGCGACGTTTCCCATGAACTGCGCTCTCCCCTGGCCCGGCTGCGCATCGCCCTGGCGCTGGCCGAACGCGCCGAGGCAGCCGAGCGCGACAAGCTATGGCCGCGCCTGACCCGTGAATGTGATCGGCTGGAAGAGTTGATCAGTGAGATTCTGGCGCTGGCGCGACTGGATGCCGACATGGGCAGCGCCACCGCGGTGGACTTGTCAGGGCTGTTGCATCATTTGCAGGCCGAGACGGAGATAGGCGAAGCCGAGCAGACAGTGTCGGTATCGGTGGGCTCCGGCTTGCAGTTGCTCGGCTGGCCGAGCGTGCTGGAGCGGGCGCTGGATAACTTGCTGCGCAACGCGTTGCGCTTCAACCCGGCGGGTCGGCCGATCGAGTTGAGTGCGAGCGCCGAAGGGGACGAGTTGCGACTCAGCGTGCGGGATCATGGGCCCGGCGCCAACCCGGAGCACTTGGCGCAACTGGGCGAGCCGTTTTATCGCGCGCCCAATCAGACCGCCCCAGGCTATGGGCTGGGGCTGGCGATTGCCAAACGTGCAGCGGAGAAACACGGCGGAACGCTGGTGCTGGGCAATCACCCTCAGGGTGGATTTGTGGCCAGCATCGTAGTACCGCGCGAGCTGACCGCTACGCAGTCCCGCTGAATGGGTGCGGTGCTTACTAGGACCGGCTTCAGCCGGGAAGAGGCCAGTGTGAGCACCATTCATTTTGCAGTGTGACGCAGACCGCCTTCCCGGCTAAAGCCGGTCCTACTAGCCTTCCCACGCGCTGACAAACGCAGCAACCTCCGGCTTTGCCGGCTCGCGTGGCGGGTTCTGGGGTGTGCCCAGATAGAGGAAGGCAACGACTTCTTCGTCGGCGGTCAGGCCAAGCCCTTCAGCGACGTGGCGGGAGTAGGACAAGTCGCCCGAACGCCAGACCGCGCCGATGCCCATCGTGTAGGCCGCCAACAGGATGCCATGGGCGGCGCAACCTGCCGTGATCGCCTGCTCCTTTTTAGGCACCTTGAAATGGTCGGTCAGTCTGGCGATGACGACCACCACCAACGGCGCGCGCAAGGGTCCGTTTCGGGCCTTGTCCAGCGCTTTCGCGTCGACGTCGCCGCCTTTGTCGATCAATGCCTGGGCCAGCAGCTCGCCCATGCGGTGGCGCGCGTCGCCTTCGACGGTCAGAAAGCGATAGGGCCGCAAGACGCCGTGGTCGGGCGCGCGCAGGGCTGCGCCGAACAGGATCTCGCGTTGCTCGGCGTCCGGGGCGGGTTCGATCAGGCGGGGCACGGACACGCGATTAAGCAATACGTCGAGCGCTTCCATTAAGTCGTCTCCAGGAAAAAATGACGGGCCATTGTAGTGCCCTCGGTGCGGTCTTGAACTTCAATAACGATTAACCCGCGCATTTACTTACAACACTCTCGGAAATGCCCCGGTTTACACAGGCGGGCCGGTGAGTAAAATGGCCGCCCTCTCACTTCCTGATCAGAGCGACCGCATGGCGCTGCCGACCCTTCGCATCATCGGTTTCATTATCGGCATCTTCCTCATTACCCTGGCCATCGCCATGGTCGTGCCCATGATCACCTCGATGATTTTCCAGCGCACCGCCGACATGCCGTCGTTTCTGTGGTCGAGCCTGATCACCTTCGTCTCCGGGCTGGTGCTGGTAGGCCAGGGCCGACCGGAACATGTGCATCTGCGTCCGCGGGACATGTACCTGCTCACGGTCAGCAGTTGGGTCATCGTCTGTATCTTCGCCGCGCTGCCGTTTCTGCTGACTCAACACATCAGTTACACCGATTCCTTCTTCGAAAGCATGTCCGGCATCACCGCGACCGGCTCCACGGTGCTCAGCGGCCTGGACACCATGTCCCCCGGCATCCTCATCTGGCGCTCGCTGCTGCACTGGCTCGGCGGCATCGGCTTCATCGGCATGGCCGTGGCGATTCTTCCGTTGTTGCGCATCGGCGGCATGCGCCTGTTTCAGACCGAGTCGTCGGACCGTTCCGAAAAAGTGATGCCGCGTTCGCACATGGTCGCCAAGTTCATCGTGCTCGTTTACCTCGGCATCACCGTGCTGGGCACGCTGGCGTTCTGGTGGGCGGGCATGAGCCTGTTCGACGCCGTCAATCATGCGATGTCGGCGATTTCAACCGGCGGGTTTTCCACCTCGGATCAGTCGCTGGCGAAATGGCCGCAACCCGCTGTGCATTGGGTGGCGATTGTGGTGATGATCCTCGGCGCCCTGCCGTTCACCCTGTACGTTGCCACGCTGCGGGGCAATCGCGGGGCGCTGCTCAAGGACCAGCAAGTCCAGGGTTTTATTGTCCTGCTGCTGGTGACGTGGCTGGTGATGGGGGCCTGGTATTGGGCAACCACCGATCTGCCGTGGTACGACGCCCTGCGTCATGTCGCGCTGAACGTGACCTCTGTGGTGACCACCACCGGCTTTGCGCTGGGGGATTACAGCCTGTGGGGCAACTTCGCCTTGATGCTGTTCTTTTACCTGGGGTTCATCGGCGGCTGTTCAGGGTCAACGGCCGGCGGTGTGAAAGTCTTCCGCTTTCAGGTCGCATACATCCTCCTGCGCGCCAACCTGCACCAACTGATTCACCCGCGCGCGGTGATCAAGCAGAAGTACAACGGCCACCGGCTGGACGACGAGATCGTGCGTTCGATTCTGACCTTCTCGTTTTTCTTCACTTTCACAATTTGCCTGATCGCCCTGATGCTCTCGCTGCTGGGGCTGGACTGGATGACCGCGCTGACCGGCGCCGCGAGCACTGTCTCGGGCGTGGGGCCGGGGTTGGGTGAAACCATCGGGCCTGCGGGTAATTTCTCGACGCTGCCGGATGCCGCCAAGTGGATTCTGTCACTGGGCATGCTGCTGGGTCGGCTGGAAATCATCACCGTGTTGGTGCTCTGCATCCCGGCATTCTGGCGGCACTAGAAACACTGACCGTTCGGTAAGGTCATCCGCTGTGCAGTGGGTAAATTTCACTGCGGGTGGCGGGCACTCGGCTAAGCTCAGCGAACACCTGCCCTCAGAGCACCGCCTTGTGGAAACCCTGAAGACGTTCGAACGGTTTGCCGATTTCTATCCCTACTACCTGCATGAACACCGCGACAGCACCTGCCGCCGTTTGCATTTCATCGGCACAAGTCTGGTGATCCTGATTCTGGCTTTCGCCGTACTCAATGCCAACTGGACGTTGTTGTGGGCCGTGCCGCTGGCCGGCTACGCCTTCGCCTGGATCGGCCACTTTTTTTTCGAGAAGAACCGTCCTGCGACGTTCAAGCACCCCTTCTACAGCCTGCTCGGCGATTTCGTCATGTACAAAGACATGCTCACGGGCAAGGTATCTTTTTGACGGGTGCTCGCCGACATCGCTCATGACCCGTCACCCAGGCGGTTAGAGCAACGGTGCCTGCTCAGACCGCCTCGCCCACCGGTTGGGGCTCCGCCGCGCTCCTGGCTTTGACGTGGGCATCGGCCAGCCGGAACAACTCGATCGTGCCATCCAGGTGCTCGATCAAGGCCGTACAGGACTCAACCCAGTCGCCGCAGTTGAGGTATTCCACGCCGCCCACCTGACGGATCTCGGCGTGGTGAATGTGCCCGCACACCACCCCGTCGAGCCCGCGCTTCACGCACTCATGGGCGATGGCCTCCTCGAAATCGCTGATGAAACTCACGGCGGTCTTGACCTTGTGCTTCAGGTACGCCGACAGCGACCAATACCCATAGCCGTACCTGGCGCGCCAGTGATTGAGCCAGCGATTGAGGGTCAGCGTGAACTCGTAGGCCGAGTCGCCCAGAAAGGCCAGCCAGCGGTGATAGCGGGTAATGACGTCGAACTGATCGCCATGGATGACCAGCAGCCGACGGCCATCGGCCGTCAGGTGCACGGCTTCGTCGACCAGCTGGATATTGCCCAGAATGAGTGTTGAATAGCGGCGCAGGAATTCGTCGTGGTTGCCGGTGACGTAGATCACTTCGGTGCCGCGCTTGCTCATGGTCAGCAGACGGCGAATGACGTTGGTGTGTGCTTGCGGCCAGTACATGCCGCCGCGCATCTTCCAGCCGTCGATGATGTCACCGACCAGGTACACCTTGTCGGCGTGGTATTGCTTGAGAAACCCGGAGAGATGCTCGGCCTGGCAGTCGCGGGTGCCCAGGTGCACGTCGGAGATCCACAAGGTCCGGACACGCTGCTTACGGCTGGGTTTCACGTTCTCGGCAATGCTCATGGACCACCTCCACTTTGGTTTCCCCAAGCGTGGACGTGGTCAATGTATTGAACGTGACGGCTGTGTTTAGGTTTGATGACACGACAGATGGGCTAACACTTTCCCAGCCCGGGGCCGTTGCGCGTTCAGGTGTCCAGTCCTGCGTGGCGGTCGTTGTGCCCCAAGTCCCGGGCCGGTTCGATTTGATCGCGCACGCGCTGCTTGAGGACCTTGGCCTCGGGAAACCCGCCGTCGGCCTTACGCTCCCATATCTGAACGTCATTGCAGGTGATCCGGAACACGCCGCCGGTGCCCGGGATCAGCGAAACCTTGCCGAGATCGTCGGTGAAGGTGCTCAACAGTTCCTGAGCCAGCCACGCGGCACGCAACAGCCACTGGCATTGCGTGCAGTAGGTGATGGTGATTTCAGGCCTGGCAGACATGATCAGCCCAGCCCTGCCAGCAGATCACGGGCCGTTTGCTGCGGGCCGTCGTCGGTGCCGTCGATCACTTCCTGAAGCAGGCGACGGGCCTCGTCGACGTTGCCTTCATCGATCAGCACCTGCGCCTCATTGATTTTGCTCAGCGGCTCTTCGTCCAGACTTAACAGATCGAAACCGCCCTCCTCGATCATGAAACTGTCGAGAAAAGCATCGTCCAGCAAATCGCTATTGCTCTGCACGATAGCGGGCGGACCCGGCTCGAACTGCACGCCCATTTCCGGTGGCGTTTCCTCTTCGGCGAAGTCGCTGAGGAACTGCTCTTCCGGCATTTCGAAAACTTCAGGCAGCTGCGTGAGGTCGGACGAGAACGAGGTGTCCAGTTCAGCTTCTGGTTCAGGTGCGGCCGCGGGTTTGCGGGGCGCGGGCGTGCTGTCGAACGGGTCGACAAGATCCCAGTCGGCGTCCATGGAGAGGTCGTCAAGGTTGAGCTGGAAGTCGTCGGCAGGGTCGACCGGGTTTAACGCCGCGGCGGCGTTTTCGTCCAGTTGCGCGGGCTCTGTCAGGCTGAGTTCTGGCGGGTCTTCAGGTGTTCGACTGGCCGAGTCTGTCTGACTGGCCAGCACCGCGGCAGCACCAAGCACCGCTGCAGCACCAAGCGCCGCCGCAGGGGCTGCCACCGAGGTCAATGAAGGCGATGCAACTGGCGCGGACGGCGCTTCGGGAGCGACGGGCTCGGGAACCAGTTTCGGGTAGCGGTTGCGGATGTCCTGAAGCTTCTGCGCCTCGACGCCCTGGCTCAACAGAACCCGCTCCTCCTCGTCATACCCTTCCACGTCGCCCTGCTCGCCGAGCAATTCGAGGATGCGCAGACGGACATCAGTGCGCTCGGGTTGTTTGTCCAGCGCGTCGCGAAGAATGGCCAGCGCTTCGGCGAAGCGTCCATAGGCAATGTAGATACTCGCGCCATCCAGCGCGTCGGTGGCGGCGCCGGCCATGCGTTGGCCCGCGGGCGATGATGAGGCAGGACGCGCAGCGGTAACGGCCGGCACTTCATAGACCGGCGTGACGGTCGCAGCGGGCCTGACCGCCGGCTCGACCGGGACGGGCTCAAGGGCCAGCTGATTTTTGACGCGGTTGCGGCGCACAGACCAGACCAACGCCAGGAGCAGCAAGACCACCAGAAGCGCCGCCAGAATCGACGTCCAGGGAAAACCATCCTCGACGGCGACCGGCATCGTGATAGGCACTGGTGCGGGGGCTGCTGCCGGAGTGGGCGTCGCGGCGGGCGCCGTTGTTGTTGCCACCGCTGAGGGGGCAGGCGCCGCGGGCGCAGGTTTGGCGGACTGCGCCTTGAGTTCGGCGAGTTGGGTCTGCAGTTCGATGATCTGCTTGTCCTTGTCGGCCTCCTCCACCGTGGCGGTTTGTACTTGATGCTTGAGGTCATCCAGCGACTGGTTCAACTGCTGGTTTTCCAGCGCCGTTGCTGCCAACTGATCGCCAGCGCTCTGGATTGCAGCGGCGGGCGTGTTCGCAGACGGTGGTGAGACATTGCTGGCCGCAGCGCCAGGCGCACTGGCAGCCTTGGGCTCAACCGCATTGTCCGGGAGTAAAAGGCTCTGGCCGACCTTCAACTGGCTGCGATCGCCGTTGGGGAATGCCTGCGGATTGAGCGCCTGAATGCCCTTGATCAACTCAGCAGACGAGGCCTTGCCGCCCGGCGCCTGGACCTGACGCGCAATACCCGCCAGGGTGTCCCCGGACGCAACCGTGTAATGCTTGCCCTGTCGAGCTTGGGGCGGCGCGACCGGCAGGCGCGACTCATCATTCTTCGCGCTGGCGGCTGGCGATTGAGTACGGCTGCGCGTCGCAGCGAGTCCGGTCGGCGACGTCGGCGGGTCAAGCAGCACGGTGTATTCATGCAACTGATCGCCGTTTGGCCGGACCAGCCTGACGAGAAAATTCAGATAAGGCTCGGTGACCGCCTTGTGCGATTCAACGTGAATCACACTGCGGTTGCCTCGAATCAGCGGGGTGAAACGCAGGTCGTTGAGAAAGAACACGCGCTCCACACCGGCTTTGGCAAAGGCCTCGGGCGGCGCGAGCGCGACGACGATTTCTTCGGGGCTCAGCCCACCTGCTTCGATCAATTCGATGTCGGCGTTGAAGGGTTGCCCAAGGGCAGAATGCAGGCTGATCTCACCCAGACCCAGCGCAGCCGCCGCTGAACTGTGCAGCAGCGCGGCCGAGGCAAGCCCGATGGCGAACAGACCCGAACGAAGACCTGACTGAACGCGAAGGGGTTGACCCTTCTCGCAACGACTACCGGCCTGAAAACTCTTCAGCATGCGAACCCTTTGGAAGACGAGGCAGGCTTCCCTGCACATTCGGTACGTGCCCGGACACGTCATCCAGGCAGCATCAGTATGGGTGCAAATAGAACAGGATGTTTCGCCTGCTTCAATGTATTTGTCGCGGGCGGACGCGCGGTTTTCAGGATTTTTCGAGATTGGCGAGGATTTTCGAATGGACGCGCATGCACAGGCGCAGTTCTTCTTCGTCGATGCCTTCGAACAACTCATGGCGCAAGGCGGTGGCGATGGTTTCGATTTTCTCGATCAACGGCCGCGCGGTGTCGCAGAGCACGATTTTTTTCGCCCGGCGATCTTCGAGTACCGCTTGCCGGAGCACCAGGCCCTGGTTTTCCAGGCTGTCGAGCAGCCGCGCCAGGGTCGGACCTTCAACGCCCACACTCTGCGCGAGTTCGCGCTGGGTGGGCGGCGTTTTGAAACGAGCCAGATGCAGCAGAACCAGCCAGCGAGCCTGGGACAGACCCAAGTCAGCCAGCCGGCGATCCAGCTCGGCACGCCAGCCCCGGGACATATGGGCCAGTTGCATGCCAAAGCGGTGTTCTTCGGTTAACGGCATAGGTAACTCGATGGTTAAAGGTAAATCCTAATTAATAGGCAGCTAACCATGGAGGCAGACTTGAGGCAAGCGTCTGGACGCGGTGATTCGTCGCACAGGCCCGGGGTTCCGAAATGCGGCGGGTATGTCGTCGAACGGTGGAGTCAGCCGCAACGCGGCTCCTTACACTTCAAACTCCGACTGCAACGCCGCGCGCACGCAATACAGCACGCCTTCGGGCACGCGACCGGTGAACAGTTCTGCAATGGCAGCAACCGGCGGCAGTTCGCCCTCGCCGTCAAGGAACGCGTCCTGTATCTCGGTCATGAGTTCTTCGGGCAGGTCCAGGGCCTGCTCCAGTGAGAGCTGCTGTTTGCCGATCGCTTCGGCGAGCATCGTGTAGACGTTTTTCTCCGAGCATTGCAGTTGCCCGGCGATTTGCATGGGCGTCATGCCGGCGCGGGCCAGACTGATCAGCTCATGCCGCACATCGGTCACCACGCGAGGCGCCGGTGCGGCGCCGCCGAGCACCTCCAGAAATGCCTCGCCGTAGCGTTCGAGCTTGCGTGCGCCCACACCGCTGACCCGACCCATTTCCGCCATCGTCCCAGGTTGGCTGCGCAGCATTTCGAGCAGGGTCGAATCCGGGAAGATGACGTAAGGCGGCACGCCATGTTCTTCCGCCAGCTTGCGCCGAAGTGCGCGCAGTGCTTCCCACTGTTCGCGCTCTTCGCCGCGCACCAGTTGGCTCGCCGGGCTACCGGAGGCTTTCGCCGTGGTTTGCGGTTTCAGGTCACGGCGCAGCTGCAAGGTGACTTCGCCGCGCAACAGCGGCCGGCAGCTGTCACTCAGGCGCAAGCCGCCGTACCCTTCGAGATCAATATCGGCCAAGCCGCGCGCCACCAACTGCCGGAACAGCGAGCGCCATTCCCCTTCGCTGCGGCTCTTGCCGACACCGAATACCGCCAGCTTCTGATGACCGAAGCTCTGCACCTTGTCGTTGTCCTTACCCAGCAACACGTCGACCAGATGACCCACGCCGTAGCGCTGGCCGGTCCGATAGATCGCTGAAAGCGCCTGCCTGGCCGGTTCGGTGGCGTCCCAGGTCTGCACGCCATCGACGCAATTGTCACAATGCCCACAGGGGTTGGGCATGATTTCGTCAAAGTAGGCGAGCAGCGACTGGCGCCGGCAGCGGGTCTCCTCGCACAACGCCAGCATCGCGTCGAGCTTGTGCTGCTCGACGCGCTTATGGCGCTCGTCGCCTTCGGAGTTCTGCAGCATTTGCTTGAGCATCAGCACGTCTTGCAGCCCGTAGGCCATCCAAGCATCGGCGGGCAAACCGTCGCGCCCTGCCCGGCCGGTCTCCTGGTAATAGGCTTCCAGCGATTTAGGCAGGTCCATGTGCGCAACGAACCGCACGTTGGGTTTGTCGATGCCCATGCCGAAGGCGATCGTGGCGACCATGATCAGCCCTTCCTCATTAAGGAAACGCCGCTGGTTGCCGGAGCGTGTCTCGATGGGCAACCCTGCGTGGTACGGCAGTGCCGGATAGCCGTTGTCGCTGAGGAACGCGGCGGTTTCTTCGACCTTTTTGCGTGACAGGCAATAAACAATGCCTGCGTCGCTGCGCCGCTCGGACAAGAACGCCAGCAATTGCTTGCGCGGCTGTTCCTTGGGCACGATGCGGTAGAAAATATTCGGGCGGTCAAAGCTCGACAGGAAGCGCTCGGCGTTCTGCAGATGCAAACGCTCGACAATCTCTTCGCGGGTGCGCTTGTCGGCCGTTGCGGTCAGGGCGATGCGCGGCACGTCCGGAAACAGCTCGGCCAGTTGCCCCAGCTGCAGGTATTCGGGACGGAAATCGTGCCCCCACTGGGAGACGCAATGGGCCTCGTCGATGGCGAACAGGGCAATCTTGAGGTTCTGCAAGAACGACAGCATGCGCGGCTGGACCAGACGTTCTGGCGCCAGGTACAGCATCTTGATTTCGCCCAGACGAATGCGGTTGGCGAGGTCGCGCTGCTGCTCGGCGCTCAGCGTCGAGTTCAACGCGGCAGCCGAGACGCCGAGTTCTTCGAGCGTTGCCACCTGATCGTCCATCAACGCAATCAGTGGCGACACCACCACTGCGAGGCCGTCGCGCAACAGGCCCGGCACCTGGAAACACAGCGATTTGCCGCCGCCGGTGGGCATCAGCACCAACGCATCACCGCCACTGGCCACGCGCTCGATAATGGCACCCTGGCGACCACGGAAGCTGTCGTAGCCGAAGATGTCTTTAAGTACGCGTTGAGCCTGGTCGAGCATAAATACCCCGGATGGTGCCGCAACAGCGGTCGAGAATCGCTGTGGAAATCGCAAAGCGCGGCAGTATACCGGACCGCTCCGAGAGATTGGACAGCGGTGACACCGGCGGTCGAAATTAACCGGAATACCGATTCCAGTGGCCTCGCCGCTGGCGCCGGGCGCCCTCAGGGCCTAGAATTCAGCATCGTTTATTCCCAAGGTAGTCCGTCAATGTCCTTCGCTGAGCAATTACACCGCCTGCAAGCCTTCCTCGATGCCGATGAGCTGCATGACGAAGCGCTGGACTATGTAGCCGCTCACGGCTATCTGACCGCGCTGTCCATCTGCGCTGAAAGCGTGCCGGATCGCGAGTGGATCGACGCCCTGTTCGCCGAGCCCCCGCACTACACCGACGAAGCCCAGCATCAGGAAATCGAAACCACCCTGATTGCCCTTAAGGCACACATCGCTCGCCAGCTTGCGTCGGACGAAGAGTTCGAATTGCCCTGCGACCTGGACCTGGGCGATGACCCCGATGACTCCGAGCTGCGCGGCTGGTGCATCGGCTTCATGGAAGGCGTGTTCCTGCGCGAGTCGGCCTGGTTCGAGAACGACGAAGAAGAAGTCAGCGAAATGCTGCTGCCAATCATGGTGGGTTCGGGTCTGTTCGACGAACAGCCAGAATTTGCCGACATCGCCGCCGACGCCAACCTGATGGACGACATGATCGTACAGATCCCGGAAGCCCTGACCGCTTTGTATCTGCTGCTGCAGGCACCGGATGAAAAGCCGGCGATCCTCAAGCCTCGCCATCACTAAGACCACCGTCCCCTGCTAAAGGGGGCGTACGAGCCGACTCCGGCTCGTACGCCCTTCTGCGCTACTTGTGCTTTTTGTGCTCCTTGTCACTTTTCCTGAATGCCGCCTCGATCGCTTCGTTGATTGTGCGCAGCACCTTGATCCGCGCCCAGCGTTTGTCGTTGGCTTCCACCAGCGTCCACGGCGCAATTTCAGTACTGGTGCGGTCAACCATGTCGCCCACTGCTTCGCGGTACTGCGGCCACTTGCTGCGATTGCGCCAGTCATCCTCAGTGATTTTGTGGCGTTTGAATGGCACCTTCTCCCGCGCTTGAAAACGCTCCAGCTGGGTCTTGTCGTCGATCGCCAGCCAGAACTTCACCACCACGATGCCAAAGTCCGTGAGCTGCTCTTCGAAGTCGTTGATCTCGCTGTACGCCCGCAGCCAGTCCGCCTCGGAACAGAAGCCTTCGACCCGCTCGACCAGCACGCGCCCGTACCATGAACGGTCAAACACCGTGAATTTGCCCCGCGCGGGAATCTGCCGCCAGAAGCGCCACAAATACGGCTGAGCCAACTCATCCTGACTGGGCGCGGCGACCGGCACGATGTGGTACTGCCTCGGATCGAGGGCTCCGGCCACCCGTTTGATCGCACCGCCCTTGCCCGCCGCATCGTTGCCTTCGAACACCGCCACCAAGGCATGACGGCGCATGCGTTTATCGCGCATGAGACCGGAAAGCCGCGCCTGCTCAGCGATCAGTTGCTCCTCGTAGTCGTCTTTCTCAAGCGCCAGGTTCATGTCGAGGTTGTCGAGCAGACTCAGTTCGCCGCTGTTGTTGGGCAGGGGACCGAGGCCGACCAGATGGGTCTGCCCTTCGGCGGTTTTCAGAGCGTTCTGCAAGCCTTCAAGCACCAGGCGGCCGACGGTCAGACTGCGGTAGTTAGGGTCCACGCCTTCGATGACATGCCAGGGCGCATAGTCGCGACTGGTCCGGCGCAGCACGCGCTCGCCAAAACGCACGAACCGGTCGTACGTTCTGGACTGCTGCCAGTCCAGGGGGCTGATCCGCCAACTGTGCAGCGGGTCATCCTTGAGGGTTTTGAGCCGCTGCTTCATCTGACGCTTGGACAGGTGAAACCAGAACTTGAAAATCACCGCGCCCTCGTCCACCAGCATCTTTTCAAGGCGCTCGGCCCCGTTGATAGCCTGATCCAGCACCGGGTCCTTGAACTGCTTATGCACCCGGCCCTGAATCATCTGGCTGTACCAGTTGCCGAAAAACACCCCGATCCGGCCCTTCGGCGGCAACTGGCGCCAGTAGCGCCACACCGGAGGATGGGCCAGTTCTTCGTCGGTTTGCTGGTCGAACGTCCGCACTTCTATGTAGCGCGGGTCCATCCAGTCGTTGAGCAGCTTGACGGTTTCGCCCTTACCGGCGCCTTCGATGCCGTTGATCAGCACGATGATCTGGCGCTTGCCTTGCTCATGCAGTTCGTACTGGGCCTCCAGCAGCGCTTCACGCAGTGCGGGGACTTCAGCGTCGTAGGTTTCGTCGTCGATGGTGTGGCCGATTTCAGCGGATTCGAACATGCAGGGCTCCCTTCAGAATCGCTCAAGACTAGCAGGCGGCGTGATGCAGGTTATGACCGCCAACCGCTGCGATGGATCACTGGTTCGGAAAACATTCGCTTGCCGCTACACGCGGTGGCGCCACGACGCGGTTACGACGCGGCCACCTCGCTCAGCGCTACCAGCCCGCGCGGTACAAATCCGTCAATTGGCTGAGCATCAATGCTTCAGCGGCATCGCGCTCCGCCATGAGTGCCAGGCCTCGTCGGTGATACTCGTCCGGATCGGTTGGCGGATGCTCTTCCAGGGCGGCCATGCGGTCGCGCACCGACGCGGTCGCCATTTCCAGACCTCCCTGATGCTCGGCTCGCAACCGGGCATTCCATTGCTGATCATTCACCGCAAACTGCAACAAGGCGGGCCCGCGCTCGGCTTCGAGCACGCGGCGTCGAGCGTCCAGCAGCGCGCCGCGATCCACCGCGGCAAGTCGTGCCCAGACCATGCGATGGGGCTGACCGGGCAGGCCGAGATCGTCCGCCAGCCCAATGCGGTACGCCAGCCGGACCTCGGCGTGATCCAGCGCCATGCCCAGGCTTTCCCGCCGCGCAATCTCGGCGTCGGCAATCGCCTGGACTTCGTTCAGCCGAAAGAGCTGGCGAATGACGCGGAACATTCCTTCCGTGCGTTGGGATTCCGCAACGCCACGCAGCGACTCATGGCTGTACACCGCGACCTGGACGTCACTGAAAATAAGCCGCGCACCGTCCTGGCAGGTCTGGTTCGCGCCAAACAGTCGGTCATTGGCCATGACATCAAGCTGGCCGCGTAACGTGGTGTCTTGCGCAGCGGTTGCCAGCACGTTCAAAACGTCGCTGGCGAGTTCAGCATGGAACTGGCGGAAGTCGGCGGTTTCCCTCAAGCGCTGCAACAGCATCAGCAGATGGGGCGCGTCGGCCGCCTGCTCCACCTGCGCCCAGGCTTCCAGCAGCCGCTGATTGAGCGCCTCTTCACCCGGGCGCAGCCACAGCTGTACCGAGGGCACGGGAACCCCTCTGCTTGAACCGGCGCGGTGAGCATGGGGTTCGCCTTCGTCGTCCGATGATTCGGAGTCGGTGTCCATCGGCGCGCCTTCCACCGGGATCTCACGAATGTCCTCGGGAAAGTCGTAATCGAGTTGATAGCGATGCCCGTACCCGGTGTCGTTGCGCCAGTAATCTTCCAGCGACTGGTGTGAGAGAGGGTTGTTGTAGGCGTAGATCAATGTGTGGCGGTCATGATCCGTCGGGTTTTCGATGACCTCGGCGGGGACCTCGGTGATGTGATTGTCACTGATATCCAATTCTC
Organism: Pseudomonas sp.; assembly: GCF_036387035.1. GTDB lineage: Bacteria > Pseudomonadota > Gammaproteobacteria > Pseudomonadales > Pseudomonadaceae > Aquipseudomonas. Next base: position 24,192 of record NZ_DASVUM010000191.1, read on the forward strand.
GAAGGCCCAAAGAATGAGCCCATTGCGGCCATTCGGAGAGCCCCGTGTTATTGATCCACAGCATCGACAGGCTCAGGCGACTGGTGTCGTTCAGGTCGCCGAGGTAGGTGCCCGCCAGACTCAGGGAATCAAGCGCCGGGATGTCCATCACTCGATCCATCGCGGGCTGCCCGAATGTCCATGGCATGTTTTCCAGCGACAGATGCCCCAGCCGCTGCAGTTGGGGCAGCACCTCCGGGATTTCGGTCAGGCTGCCGCGCACGTTCAGATGGGTGACGTTGGGGAAGTTAGCCATTAATGCGTTGGCCCCGGCGGTATCGAACTGCACGTTAACGAGATCGATCTGGGTGATGTCTGCGTAGAAGTGCGGCAATGGGGGCAGCGTCGGCACGCTGAGGTATTCAAGGGTCAGCCAGCGCGAACCGCGAGGTGCGGCGCCATGGCTGTAACGCCACGCCCGACCCAGGGCGTTGGCGACTCGGCGCCGTGCCAGACGTTCGCCCTCGTTCAGCAGGACGCTCATGTCGTCCGCTTCCGCCCAGGCGATCAGGCTGACGTGCAGCTGATCATACGCCAGGGTACGGGTCTGCGTTGCGATCAGCAGCTGGTCCAGTGATCGCCCGCGCTGCGCCATGCTGCGCACCTGCTCCGCCACGTCCACGCTCTCCGGATACAAGTGCGTCATCGCCTGAAGCAGTTGCTGTTGAATCGGGCTGTCAGCGACCGGCAACCCTGCCCCGCGGCCGCTGAGTGGATAACCGATGCGACCGTCCAAAAAGCGCTGCGGCGGGCTGAATGTCGGCGGCAATGTCCACTGCCCCAGTTGCTCGGCGGCCCACTTCGGCTGCGATCGGACCCAGTGGAAGACACGACGTTTAAGCGCCCGCACGTCGGCGTCGGTGTCGCTGAAACCCATGGCCTGACGACTCTCCTCGGGCAGCGCGCGCAACAGCGAAGAAAACAGGCTGCCTTTATTCGCTGGCTTTTCGGCGCCGTCCACCTGAAAACCCTTGTCACCCTTGATCAATACCCGTCGTTGCCCGGCGTCTTCTGATCCGATGCTGTCTAGCAGGGGCCCGGTGGCGATGCCGTCCCGGATTTCAATCCGCAGGTCAGCGGGCCATCCCTGAAACGTACCGAGGCTGCGCAGTGTCAGGCGTTGAAGGTCACCGTTGGCGGTGCCGGGGGTCAGGAAAAAACCTTCGAGGGCGCGGTTCATGCGGGTTTGGCGCACATGCTCACGGACCTTCCCAGCCACCTCGAGCGGGATGCGCTGGGTTTCCACCATGGCGAGCCTTTGCTCGGCACTGGCTTCAGTGATCAGCGACTGGCCAGCGGCCAGGGTCAGGGACGGGAAATCACGCCTGAGCAGCGCGATCAGCGGGTCACCGGACTGCTCGCTCGTGCGGTAGGCCGCGTCGAATGCCTGGGCGGAGTCTGCCGCCTGCCGACTCAGTCGAAACCGCTTTGCCGTGTCGAGCAGCGCTGCCGGCGCGGGTTCTCCGCCGATGTGCAGCGACGCCAGACGCGCCTCGTCAACGCCGCTGACGGCCATGACGCGGGTAACGGACCTATCATCGATTTCCGCCAGTTCGGGGTGCAGACGTCGCAGCGCGGCGCCGACCTCCGTCAGTCGCACACGCCCGGTGGCATCCCGTGCGAGCACGCTGCGCTTGAAGAAGGACGGCGGCTGGGACGGTGGGATTTCTGCTGCCATCTTGCTCGTGACCGCGCCTGCGGCACCCAGGGCGCCCATCAACGCCAGGTTCTTCGCCACGTCTCCCAGGTGCGCCAGCGCTTCGTCCATGTCGCCGTGGCGCCACGCTTCCACGCCCTCGAAGGTGTCGTCGAGCATCTGTGCGCCTGCAACCAGCATCATGGTTTCGCCCAGACCAGGGACGAACATCGCGGCAATGTTCAGGGCATCCATGCCGTAATCCAGCCACTCTGCCAGGCGCTGCTCGCGGGTTTTCCGGTTCTCATCGTCGGTAGGGACCGCCAGCACGCGCGCATCGTCTTTTATTCGCAGCATCTGCTGAAGGTAAACCATATCCCCCAGCGAGCCGCCCAGGCCAATGGCTTGCAGATCGAGAAAAGCCGTCTGGTCCTCTTCGGCAACGCTGATGAGTTGACGGTGAAAGCCTTTGCCGCGGGCGAGGCTGTGCAGTACCTGGGGCGCCAGACGCTCATGCAACCGTTTGAAGAATGCCGCCTTGCTGCGCTGGGGAATGAAACGGTCGAAGTAGCGCTGGTACGCCTCGGCGCGCAGTTTGGTCCGCAGCGCCTCGGTGAACTGTTGCAGTGAGGCATAGGACTGGACCGCGTTATCGGGCTCACCGCGCATATACACCGTGCAGCCTGCCTGCTCGCCGGACATGAACACCCACGCACCGCGCAATTTGCAGCCGAGCAATTGCAAGGTAGATATCGAGTCTGCCGGGCCATGGACGTCGATGCTCAGTAACGCTTGATAGTGAGCTTCATCGATTGCTCCCTTGAGGCGCGCGATATGGCAATCGACCCGCAGGGTCAGACGTGCGTGTTCAATGATGCGCGCCTTGATGTCATGACTGTCCAGGCTACCGGGGACATCGGGCCGCGCCACGGGGTGCAACACCTGTCGCAAATGCCGTTGGTACTGGCCGCCCAGGTCCAGCCGACGACACAGTTCGATGAATCGAGCGGGAGGTACGTACAAAGGATCCGCACTGACCTGTGCAGTTGAATCGTCTGGGTTGCCGCGAACGATGGCCGACGAGCTTTCACGCCCGGCCTCTCCGACCTCGGTCTCTTCGAAGTTCTGCAGGGCAGCCGCGAGCAGCGAACGCGTGCTGGAACCCTGCGGTACGGCCCGTCCCGTCAGTCGGTCACGCTCGAATCTGGCGTGAAAGAATTGGTCGCGGTCCACGTTGAGACCCGGCCCGAACTCGACGTCGAGGGCCTGGGTTAGCAATGGCCTGCCGAATGTCGGCACGTCCTGGATACGCTGGAGAATCTGGCTGAGGTTTTCCCGGGCCGCCTGGGCGCGGGTCATGTCTTGGCGCAGGGCATCGCGCATGGCCGGCGTCGCCTGGATGAACCATTGAGGCAGCGTGTTTTGAATGAATGCAGCAGTGAATGCCTGACTGGCGGTGTTCATCTTACGTCCTTGTTTTTGCGTGTGATCAAAGGCGCCTAGATAAACAGGAATGGGTCCGCAAACTGGCATACATATGTAGTGCACGGCGCCCCGGACGCTGGAGTAAAATCGCCACCTTGCCCGCCCCGAGCCAAACATGACCAGCACCGAACACGCCCAGATCGACTGGGACGAAAACGGCAATCCGCATTCACGGGTGTTCGCCGACGTTTATTTCTCGAATCAATCGGGACTGGACGAAACCCGCCACGTATTCCTGACCCAGAACGAATTGCCCGAGCGCTTCGCCGCCTTGCCCGCCGGCGATCGGCTGGTGGTCGGCGAAACCGGGTTTGGCACCGGGCTCAACTTTCTGTGTGCCTGGCAGCTGTTCAACGCCAGCGCCGTGGCAGGCGCCCGGCTGCATTTCGTCAGCGTCGAAAAATACCCGCTAAGCCGCACCGACCTGGAGCGGGCACTGGGCTTGTGGCCCGAACTCCAAGTGTTTGCCAATCAGTTGCTCGGTCAGTACGTTGCGGTCCACTCGGGTTTCCAGCGGTGGGTGTTCGAAGGCGGCAGGGTCACCCTGACCTTGCTGATCGGCGATGCGCTGGACATGCTGCCGCAGCTCGACGGGAAGATCGACGCCTGGTTCCTGGACGGTTTCGCACCCGCAAAAAACCCGGAAATGTGGACGCCCGAGCTGTTCGCCGAGCTGGCGCGGCTGGCGGCCCCAGGCTCGACCATCGGCACCTTTACCAGCACCGGCTGGGTGCGCCGGGCACTGAACGCGGCAGGTTTCAAAATGAAGCGCGTGCCGGGCATCGGTCATAAATGGGAGGTGCTCAAAGGCCGCTTCGTCGGCTGGCCTGACGACCTGGCAGCGCCCCAGCGCGCCAAGCCCTGGTTTGCCCGGCCTCGTTCACTGGAAGGTCCTCGCTCGGCGTTGGTGATTGGCGCCGGGCTGGCCGGGTGCGCCACGGCGGGGAGCCTGGCGGCGCGCGGCTGGCAGGTCAGCCTGCTGGAACGCCATGGGGATCTGGCGCAGGAAGCGTCGGGCAACCCGCAGGGTGTGCTGTACCTGAAACTATCCGCCCATGGCACCGCCCTGTCGCAGTTGATCCTGAGCGGTTTTGGTTACACCCGACGCCTGCTGGAGCGCCTGCAACGGGGCACCGACTGGGACGATTGCGGTGTGCTGCAACTGGCTTTCGATGAGAAAGAGCAAGAGCGGCAGGCGAAACTGGCCGCTGCGTTCCCCGAGGACCTGCTGCACGTGCTGGACCGGGCCGATGCGCAGGCCCGTGCGGGCGTCGCATTGAAGAGCGGCGGCCTTTTTTATCCGCAGGGTGGCTGGGTGAATCCGCCCGCGTTGTGTCGCGTTCAGGCAGACATGAGCAACATTGATCTGTTGACCCACCACGACGTGGTCGAACTCCGGCGCGACGGCGCGCTATGGCAAGCGTGGGATGGCGAGCGGCTGTTGGCCTCGGCGTCGGTTGTCGTGTTGGCGGGCGCAGCCGAGATCAAACGCTTTCCAGCCAGCGCGCAATTACCGCTCAAGCGCATTCGCGGGCAAATCACCCGATTGGCTGAAACCCCGGAAAGCCGTGCGTTGGCAACGGTTATCTGCGCCGAGGGTTACGTGGCCCCCGCGCGTGGCGGCGAACACACGTTGGGCGCAAGCTTCGCTTTCAACAGTGATGACCTGACGCCGAGCATGGCCGAACATGTCGGCAACCTTGAGCTGCTACAGGAAATCTCCGAGGACCTTGGTGAGCGGCTCAACACCCATGAGCTGCCTGCCGAGGACCTGCAGGGTCGCGCCGCGTTTCGCTGCACCAGCCCGGACTACCTGCCCATCGTCGGACCGCTGGCTGACCGCACTGCGTTCGTTGAGGCATACGGCGTGCTGCGCAAAGACGCGCGTCAGACCCCGGATACCGAATGCCCCTGGCTCGACGGCGTGTACGTCAACAGCGGGCATGGCTCACGGGGTCTGATCACTGCGCCGCTGTCCGGCGAGCTGATCGCCGCCTGGCTGGACGACGAACCGCTGCCCCTGCCGCGAAGCGTGGCAGAAGCCTGTCACCCCAACCGGTTCGCATTGCGAGAATTGATTCGCGGGAAGTAAGCAGCTTGCGGCAACGGGCTAAAAGACCGCAGCGCCGCGATTCGACGCAACTTCTTGGTCCTGCGCAAGATCCACTGTCTCGCCAGTTACATAGGCTCCGGCCAAACCGTTATCCTCCAGCCCATCCCTCTCATCAGGTGCGTGTCGATGCTGCAAGTCCAGGGTGTGTTCAAGAGCTATGCCACGGCACAAGGCCCACTGGCCGTTTTACGTGGCGCGGATTTGCACCTGGACAAGGGCGGCAGTCTGGCATTGATGGGCGAGTCGGGCAGCGGCAAAAGCACGTTGCTGCACCTGGTGGCCGGGCTGGACCAGTTGGACCAGGGCAGCATCGAGGTGGCCGGCCAGCGTCTGGAGCAGATGAACGAGGCGCAACTGGCCAACTGGCGGCGCACGGAAATCGGTCTGGTGTTTCAGCAGTTCAACCTTATCGGCAGCCTCAAGGTTGAAGACAACCTCGCCTTTCAGGCCCGTCTGGCCGGGCGCTTCATGCCTGAATGGCAGGCCGAACTCACAGAGAGGCTGGGCTTGGGTGCGCTGCTCAAACGCTACCCCGAGCAATTGTCAGGCGGCCAGCAACAGCGCGTTGCGATTGGCCGCGCCCTTGCTTCGCGCCCCGCTCTGCTGCTGGCGGACGAGCCCACGGGCAACCTCGACGAAGCCACCAGCGATGAAGTGCTGCAACTGCTGCTCGACCTTCTTGCCGACAGCAGCACCAGCCTGTTGATGGTGACCCACAGCCCCAGGGTGGCGGCGCGATTGCAGCGTCAGGCCGTGTTGCATCTGGGTCGTCTGGTCAGCGAAAGCGAGCGCTGAGATGACCGTCTTTTACTGGACTTTGAAGGCACTGCTGAGCCACTGGCGGCGGCATCCCGTGCAATTCTTCAGTGTGCTGACCGGGCTTTGGCTGGCGACCAGCCTGTTAACCGGCGTGCAGGCCTTGAACAGTCAGGCGCGCGAAAGCTATGCCAAGGCCAGCCAGATGATCGGCGGCGAGCCGCAGAAGATCCTCGTTTCCCCCAACGGCGCCAACTTCTCACAAGACTTGTTCGTCAGCCTGCGCCGTGCCGGCTGGCCCGTCTCCCCTGCATTGCGCGGTCGCGTCACCCTCAAGGAAGCCCCGGAGCAACGCCTGACCATGCTCGGTATCGAGCCGGTCTCGCTGCCGGTGAATACCGCGCTGGCCGGTCAATCGCTGGACACCGCCCAGATCGTCGATTTTTTCACCCCTCCCGGCACCACCTGGGTTTCGCCGCAGACCCTCGCGGCGCTCGGGCTGCATGAGGGCCAGCAGCCGGTCATCGACTCCGGCAAAACGCTGCCGCCGCTGCGTGCGAAAACGGACATGGCGCCGGGCGTGTTGCTCATGGACATTGGCTTTGCCCAGCAACTGCTCAGCCAGCCCAATCAGATCTCGCGACTGGTACTGCCAAAGGATTTTGCCGACAGCGCCCCTGCCTTGCCTGCCGAGCTGAACGGCGAGCTGGTGCTGCGCAAAAGCGGCGAAGACAACGACCTCGGCCGCCTGACCGAGAGCTTTCACTTGAACCTCGACGCGCTAGGCTTCCTTTCGTTCGTGGTCGGGCTGTTCATTGTCCATGCGGCCATCGGTCTGGCACTGGAACAGCGCCGTGGCCTGCTGCGCAATTTGCGCGCCTGCGGTGTGAGCGCACGCGGGCTGATGTTGAGTCTGGTCGTCGAGCTCGGCGTGCTGGCGTTGCTCGGCGGCATTGCCGGGGTCATCAGTGGCTACTGGCTGGCGAGTGCGCTCTTGCCCGATGTCGCGGCAAGTTTGCGCGGGCTGTACGGTGCTGAAGTCGCCGGGCACCTGAATCTGAGCGTCTGGTGGTGGCTGAGCGGTTTGGCGGTCAGTCTGCTCGGCGCGTTTCTCGCGGGGGCCAGTAGCCTGTTGCGTGCCGCGCGCCTGCCTTTGCTGGCACTCGCCAATGCACAGGCGTGGCACGACACCCATGCCAAATGGCTTCGACGCCAAGGTGCCGTGGCCGGGATTTCGGCACTGATTGCAGTGTCGGCCGCGCTGTTCGGCGACAGCCTGGCGCTGGGTTTCGTGTTGATGGCCAGCCTGCTGTTAAGCGCGGCGCTGGGCCTGCCGGTGCTGCTCAATCTGCTCCTCGACGCCCTGTTGGGCAGGAGCCGTTCCGTACTGGGTCAGTGGTTTCTCGCCGACTGCCGCCAGCAACTGCCAGCCCTGAGCCTGGCGCTGATGGCTTTGTTGCTGGCAATGGCAGCGAACATCGGCGCGGGCAGCATGACGTCCGGGTTTCGTCAGACGTTCACCCATTGGCTGGAGCAGCGCCTCAGCGCCGAGCTGTACATCAATCCGCAAAACCCGGCTCAAGCCGCGCCGCTGCAGCAATGGCTAAGTCAGCAGCCGTTGACGTCGGCCGTGCTGCCGAACTGGCAAGTCTCGCTGCAACTGCACGGCTGGCCGGCGGAGCTGTATGGGGTGATCGATCATCCGCATTACCGGCAGCACTGGCCGCTGCTGGAATCGGCGAGCGGCGATGCCTGGAAGCAACTGGCGCAGGGACAGACGCTGATGCTGAGCGAACAGCTGGCCCGACGTCTGGACGTCAGCGTTGGCGATGAAGTAAGGCTGCCCGCTCCGGACGGCCCGTGGCCGTTGCGAGTGGTCGGCATTTACGCCGATTACGGCAATCCCAAAGGCCACATTCTGGTCAACGCCGATCACTTGCTCCAGCACTGGCCTCAGCTAACGCCAAACCGCTTCAACCTGCGAATCGACCCCCGGGCCATCCCGCAACTGCTGCGCGTGCTGCACAACAAATTCACCATCGACGACAACCGCATCGTCGACCAGATCCAGCTCAAGGCGTGGTCGCAACAAGTGTTCGAACGCACCTTCGCCGCCACTGCGGCCTTGAACAGCCTCACCCTGATGGTCGCCGGGGTGGCGCTGTTCATCAGTCTGCTCACACAGAGCCAGAGTCGTCTCGCGCAGCTCGCGCCGTTATGGGCGTTGGGTGTGACGCGGCGGCAGCTGATGCTGCTCAATCTGGCGCAAACCTGGCTACTGGCGGTGCTGACGCTGGTACTGGCGATTCCATTAGGGTTGCTGCTGGCGTGGTGTCTGGATGCGGTCATCAACGTTCAAGCGTTCGGTTGGCGCCTGCCTTTGCAGGTGTTCCCGATGCAGTTGCTGCGCCTGACCCTGTTGGCGATGCTCGCCACATTACTGGCGTCGGCATGGCCGCTCTATCGTCTATACCGCACCCGCCCCGCCGATTTGCTGAGGACGTTTGCCAATGAAGGTTAAGGCTCCGCCCCTGATAATCGCTCGCCTGCTGATGGTCATGCTGCTGCTTTCCGGCCTGATGCTGAGCGCATGCGATGACAAGCCCGAGGAAGAGAAGGGTTTCGCAGGCCTGGCCGATGACGCCTCGAACTATGCGCAAGTGACACCGGGCAAGCGCTTCGTGTTTCCGGACGATCATGGCCCCCACGATGACTTCCGCATTGAGTGGTGGTACGTCACCGCCAACCTCAAGGATGCTGACGGCCAATCGTTCGGCGTGCAGTGGACGCTGTTTCGCAACGCCCTGCCACGCGCGAAGGGACTTCAGGGCGACGGGGCGGGCTGGAGCAATCGCAATTTATGGATGGGCCACGCGGCTGTCACCTCGCAGGGCGATCATTTTGCCGCGGAGCGCTATGCCCGTGGCGGCGTGCAGCAGGCCGGCGTGACACTGGCGCCCTTTGCAGCCTGGATCGACGACTGGTCCTTCTCCAGTCAATCCGCCAACGGTGATCCGTTGGCGGACATGCAGTTGCAGGCCAGCGGCCCGCAGTTCAACTATCGCCTGCACCTGAAAGCCACCAGGCCACTGGTATTGCAAGGCAGAGAGGGCTTCAGCCAGAAGTCCGAGCAGGGTCAGGCGTCGTATTACTACAGCCAGCCATTCTTTCAGGCGGACGGCAGCCTCGAGATCGACGGCAAAACGTATCAAGTGAGCGGGCCCGCATGGCTGGACCGCGAGTGGAGCAGCCAGCCACTGACAGAAAACCAGACGGGCTGGGACTGGTTCTCGCTGCACCTGGGGGATGGCGATGAAGTCATGCTCTACCGCATGCGGCAAAAGGACGGCGAGCCGTACCTGACCGGCACATGGATCAACGCGGATGGCAGCACCGAGCAACTGGCAGCAAAGGACATCGAACTGGGGGCGCAAGACACGACTGACGTTGAAGGCCGCGACATGCCGACTCGCTGGTCGGTAAAAATACCCGGCAAGGCAGTCGATATCGTCGTTGACGCGCTAAATGCCCAAGCCTGGATGAATCTGCAGATTCCCTACTGGGAGGGACCGGTCAGCTTGAGCGGCAGCCATGAGGGTGTTGGGTATCTGGAGATGACGGGGTACTGAGTAAAACACTCAAGGTGCCGCCGAGTTTCAGCTGCCGGACGCCTCCGGGCTGAATCTTCGAGGTCGGCACTCGCTTCGACCCGTTTCACCGTCAGACCTTCGAGCCGGTGAATCCAGTGGTAATGCGATTCAAGTCCTTCCAGGGAAATGTCGCGTACACGGCAAACGTGCAAGCCCTCGAATGCTCGAATGGAAGCTCGGCCTCGGACTCCTCTTGCTCAGCGTGGCAGGTTTTACAAATGACCTCCTGGTCACAAAGGCGCCAGAGGGCATGCCACTTAAACAGCCTGTCGGAGTTAATCACATTGCATCGCCTGCTCTGCGAGGAAACGATTGTCCTCACTACACTGAGTGGGCCAGCGCGCCATCGTTCGCGCCGTCAGGACCCATCCGTCCGATTGCAACGTAGATAGCAACGTAGATAGCAACGTAATAAGCGTCAACCCGCTCTCGCCCAAGCAGCCTGAGCGCCACTCGCGAGGTTTATTGAACGATCCGGCATTGAACGCATCGATAAACCTAGGCTGCTGACGGAAGCACGCTCTGATGATGTGTCCGCCATCGAAGGCAAAGGGCTTGAATCAGAGCTGTTCATTTGCTCCGCACCAGGGCCAAAACGTTACCGGCTGAGTGCACTGCGCAAGCTTGGGATTAAACAGCGCAGGATGTACATCCGCACCGCACGCACGCAGTCATGTGCCCGATGTCCGGCATGAACCCGGCATTCATCCCCGCGCAGACCGGGCACAGCGTGCAGGTACTGCTTTCCACGTGCGCCAAGTGGATCGGTTCGTTGAGAGACTGGACTGAAGTGAACAAGCCGGACCGCCGTGAATGCGGTTCGAAACGGTACGCGCAGAATCCCGGTAACGCCAAACACGCCGAAACATAAGGGTTTAGGACAGATGTGCGGATTAGCTGGCGAACTACGCTTTGACAACCAACCTGCGGATCTCGCCGCAGTAGAACGCATTACCCATCATCTCGCGGCTCGCGGCCCGGATGCGTGGGGGTTTCACAGCCAGGGGCCGATTGCCCTAGGCCACCGCCGATTGAAAATCATGGACCTGTCGGACGGCTCGGCGCAGCCAATGATCGACAGCCATTTGGGCCTGTCTCTTGCCTTCAACGGCGCGATTTACAACTTCCCGGAATTGCGCGCCGAACTCGAAGGCCTTGGCTACTCGTTCCATTCCGGCGGCGATACTGAAGTGCTGCTCAAGGGCTATCACGCCTGGGGCGCGGACATGCTGCCCAAGCTCAACGGCATGTTTGCCTTCGCCATCTGGGAGCGGGACAACAGGAGCCTGTTCATCGCTCGCGACCGTCTCGGGGTGAAGCCGCTGTACCTGTCGCAGACCGACAAGCGCCTGCGCTTTGCTTCGTCTCTCCCCGCCCTGCTCAAAGGCGGCGATATCAGCCCGATGCTTGACCCGATCGCGCTCAATCATTACCTGAACTTCCATGCCGTGGTGCCTGCGCCGCGCACATTGCTGGCAGGCATCGAAAAGCTGCCGCCGGCTTCGTGGATGCGCGTCAGCGCCGAGGGCAAGGTGGAGCAGAAAGTCTGGTGGACCCTCCCGTACGGCCCGCGTCCCGACGAAGCGAACCTGACCCTTGAAGACTGGCGCGACCGAGTCCTCGACAGCACACGTGAGGCCGTCGCCATTCGTCAACGCGCCGCGGTCGACGTCGGTGTGCTGCTGTCTGGCGGTGTTGACTCAAGCATGTTGGTGGGACTGCTGCGTGAAGTCGGCGTGAAGGACCTGTCGACCTTCTCCATTGGTTTCCAGGATGCAGGTGGCGAGCGTGGCGATGAGTTCCAGTATTCTGACCTTATCGCCAAACATTACGGCACCCACCACCATCAGCTACGGATCCAGGAGAGCGAGATCATCGAGCAACTGCCTGCCGCCTTCCGTGCGATGAGCGAACCGATGGTCAGCCACGACTGCATCGCGTTCTATCTGTTGTCCCGCGAAGTGGCCAAGCATTGCAAAGTGGTTCAGAGCGGCCAGGGTGCGGACGAGTTGTTTGCCGGCTACCACTGGTACCCGCAAGTGGACGGCGCGAGCGATCCTTACGCCGCCTACCGCGATGCGTTTTTCGACCGCAGTTACACCGAGTACACCCAGACCGTTGCGCCGAAGTGGCTGACCGAAAACGACGCGGCGGGGGATTTTGTGCGTGAGCATTTCGCGATGCCCGGTGCCGATGCGGCAGTGGACAAAGCCCTGCGACTGGACAGCACGGTCATGCTGGTGGATGACCCGGTCAAACGCGTCGATAACATGACCATGGCCTGGGGCCTCGAGGCCCGCACGCCGTTCCTCGATTATCGACTGGTTGAGCTTTCGGCACGCGTGCCTGGTCGCTTCAAACTGCCGGACGGCGGCAAGCAAGTGCTCAAGGAAGCGGCGCGTCTGGTCATTCCGTCCGAGGTCATCGATCGCAAAAAAGGTTATTTCCCGGTGCCGGGCCTCAAGCATCTGGAAGGTAATACGCTGAACTGGGTGCGCGATCTGCTGCTCGATCCGAGCCAGGACCGCGGCCTGTTCAACCCAGTCATGCTCGACACACTGCTGACCGATCCTCAGGGTCAATTGACGCCACTGCGCGGCTCCAAGCTGTGGCAGCTCGCAGCGCTCAACCTGTGGCTCAGCGAACAGGGGCTCTGACCGATGAAAGCCAACGCTTCCGTTCATAACCAGCGTTTGTTGCGCGGCCAGGCCCCGTCGTACGAGCGTTTGCAGGCCCGCCTCGCCGAGGATGGCAGCACGCCGGAGACAGAACCGCTGGCGCTGCATTGCGGCTGGGGGCGGCTATTGATCGGCCACACCTACCCGGACCCGGCGACCCTTGCGCACGATTTGCTGAACGAGAAACAGGGCGAGCGCGATATTGCCCTGTATGTTGCGGCGCCGCAGCAGGTGTTGGCACAGTCGCCGCAACAGCTGTTCCTCGATCCGTCGGACACCTTGCGGCTGTGGTTCAGCGACTACCGGCCTGCGCAGCGCGTGTTCCGTGGCTTCAGAATTCGTCGGGCGCAGAGCCCCTCTGACTGGACCGCGATCAACAACCTTTATATCGCTCGTGGCATGCTGACCATTGACGCCGACCTGTTGACCCCTCGTCATCAGGGCGGCCCTGTGTACTGGATTGCCGAAGACGAGACCACCAATGCCGTGATCGGCAGCGTGATGGGCTTGAATCACCAGAAGGCCTTCAACGATCCCGAAAATGGCAGCAGCCTGTGGTGCCTGGCAGTTGACCCGCAGTGCCCCCGGCCTGGCGTTGGCGAAGTTCTTGTGCGGCATCTCATCGAACATTTCCAGAGCCGCGGGCTGGCCTATCTGGATTTGTCGGTCCTGCACGACAACCAGCAAGCGAAAAGCCTTTACGCCAAGCTGGGCTTTCGCAACC
>NZ_DASVUM010000192.1:0-68885 GCF_036387035.1 Pseudomonas sp.
CGGCGTTTCGCTCAACACCTCGCTCAACCGTCGTGGCGAGCCGATGATCTGCTCGCCTACCGATGCGCTGAACATGTTCTTCGGCTCCGACCTGGAGTACCTGATCATGGAAGACATTCTGGTGGTCAAAGACGGCGTGGACACTCATGACACGCTCAGCTGAGCGTCATGTTTTACAGTTCTGCCACGGCTATGACGGGCCGTTCCTCGACTGCGCCCGTCAATATGCCAGCCTGTTCGTGGGCAGGGGATACCGCGTCACAACGGTATTCCTGACCGGCGCCGCCGATGCCGAGGTCGCAGCCATCTGCGCATCGGACGAAGTGTTATTCATGGAGTACAGCTCCAAGGCGATCGGCGGCATGAAGCTGGCGGCGATCCGCGATCTGCGCAAGATCGTGGCTTCGCGCAGCTTTCAATTCTGCATCGCCCACCGTTTCAAGCCGACGTACATTGCATTGGTCGCGACTCGATTGCCGGTGATCGGTGTCCATCATGCGTTTGGTGATTATCGACGCCGCAGCCGCAAAGTACTGGCTAATCTGTTCCGCTCCCGTCTGAGCCTGCTGGGCGTGTCCGATGCGGTGCGCGACGACATTCGCGCGTGCCTGCCGAAATGGCCGGCCGACCGTATCCAAACCCTTTATAACCGTATCGATGTCGATCAACTGAGCGCCACGCTGCTGTCCCGAGAGGAGGCCCGCGACGCGCTGGGTTTGCCCCAGGATGCCTGGGTGGTCGGCAATGTTGGCCGGCTGCATCCCGACAAGGACCAGTCGACGCTGCTCCGCGGATTCGCCCAGGCATTGCCCGGCCTGCCCGCCGATAGCCAACTGGTGATTCTCGGTCAAGGCCGGCTGGAGCGGGACCTCAAGCACCTGGCGGCCGAGTTGGGAATCGGCCACGAGGTCATGCTGGCCGGCCAGGTAATTCAGGCCAGCCGTTACTTCAAGGCCTTCGACGTGTTCGCCCTGAGTTCCGACCACGAGCCCTTCGGCATGGTGCTGCTGGAAGCCATGGTGGCTGGCGTGCCCTTGTTGGCGACCGCCTGTGGCGGGGCGAAAGAAGTCGTTGAAGACGTAGGAATATTGTTCCCTCTGGGCGGTGCCGAGCCTTTGGCCCAAGGGCTGATACACCTTTCGCGGATGGACCGCGAGCTGCGTCAGGCTTGCGCCGATGCAATGTTGCAGCGTCTTAACGAACGCTTCAGCGACCAGGCGGTGCAAGCTGTGTTCTGGCAATTGCCGCAGGTTGTCGCGCTCACTTCGCAAACCTGATTTGATACGAACTGCTGACAGCCATTGGCCTCTGATAGCAATGAATACCCGGCTGCATAGCACAGGATATGGATTGGAATGGCTGTAAAAAATTTGCCGGCGCGTGCGCAGTACATTGCAGGTTTACTGCTTGCAGTGGTGATGGTGATTCTTTTTCTGGGGCCGTTCTGGTGGCCCGGTGAGTCAAGTTCATGGGCGGCGTTCATTCGCGCAGCGCTGGTGATTGCCTTGCTCTGCGCAGCCCCGGCGCTCAGCCGGCACTCATTTTCCCTCAGTCCGCTGACGTATACCGTCCTGCTGTTGTTTGCTTATTTGCTGATCAATAGCGTCATGGCAGACGACGCCATGAAATCCCTGCGGCGGATCCTTCTCATCATTGTCTTTTTCATCGCGGTTGGCCTGATCAGGGGGCGCGGCAACTTCGACTGGGAAAAAATTCTCAAGATATCGGTGGTCGTCGTTGCGCTGTTCGCGGCGTTTTCCATGCTCAATCTGGCGCTCCATGGCGCGTTCGTCCTGGGCTATCGCCGGATGTTGCTGGCGAGCTCGGGCGTGACTGATGTCGCCGACTTCGGCAATACCATCGTGGCCGGCATGAACTACGGATTGTTTCTATTGGTCGGGGTCTGGCTGACGCTGCGTGCCAGGCGTCGCGCCGAGATTGCCCTATGGATGGTGTGCTGCGCTCTGGTGGCCACCTACATCTACTTCACGTTTGCACGAAGTGCCTGGCTGGCGTCAGTGGTCGGCGGGCTGGTGCTGATCGGTACGATGACCCACGGCAAGCTGCGTCGAAATATCCTGATCCCGACTGCCGTCATCGTGGCGCTCGTGCTTCTGTTTGGTTTCAGCGAGCTGGCTTACGAAGTCCAGACCCGTGGCGTGACGGGGCGCAATGAAGTCTGGCTCGCCGTGTTCGAACGGCTGGCAGGCCATTGGTGGTTCGGGGTTGGCGCGGGCACGCCGCTTGGCGAGGTTCAGCTCTCAACGGGCCAGATCGTGCGCAACACCCATGGGCTGTATTTTGAAGTGCTTTATCAGTTTGGCATCGTCGGTCTGGTCCTGTTGCTTGCGACCATGCTGCACGCCGGCGCGTGCCTGTTCCGCGCGCGCCAGACGTCTGAGATCGCCCGGCTCTGGCTTGCGATTCTCTGTTCCGTCGGCGTGGTGATGACCGTCGAGCTGCACACCTTCGTCGGGTCGCCCAATCTGATCTGGGAGTGGCTATGGCTGCCGCTGGCCGGCGCGGTGGCGATCTCGCGGGAGGCGCGGCGTGCTGAAGGTTGAAGCGCGGGGCGAGCAGCGCTGGCTGATAGCGCAGGATCTGGAGGTCTGCCTTCAGGACTTTGCGCAATCGCGGCGCACTGTCTCCGGGCCTGTATTGTTGCTGGCCTCCGGGCCCTCGGCGAATGAATTCCCGCTTGAACGTTACCGGAGCCTACCAATCGTCGCCATGAACGGCTCGATTGTCCGCTGTGTCGACGAGGGCATACGGCCGTTCTACTACCTGTGTGACGACCCGAACTTCGTCATCGGCCGGCCCGCGCTGGCGCTGATGGGCGTCAGCCACGCCGAGCATCTGGCGATGAGTCTGGATGTGCTGCAGGCGATTCACTCCGCTGACGCCACGGCCCTCAACGGCAAGAACATTTATCTGCTGGAGCGGGTCAATCGCCAGGATGGCAAGGCAGTGATGTCGGACCGAGCCTATGCGTGGTCTATCCGCAACGACGACGAGCTGATCTCCAACTTTTCCCTGCTGCGACGTAAGCCAAACCGCATCGGCTTCAGCCTTAACCTTCAACGAGGCTATTTCGGCAGCCGGACCATCCCTTTCGGCGCCTTGCAGCTGGCCTGCCACTTGGGATTTGGTCAGGTGTTCGTGGTCGGTATGGACCTGCGCCAGAGCGGTGGGCGCTTTTACGAAAAAGGAGAAGCGGCATTACCCAGCAGCCTCGACGAAGATTTCGAGCGATACATCCTCCCTAGCTTCGAGCTGATGGCCCGCAAGGTCCTGCCCAGAACCGCCATGCAGGTCTTCAATCTATCCAGCGTGAGCCGCATGCCGGAGCGGGTCATTCCCAAAATCACGCTGGAACGCCTTGATGAGCTGTTGGGCGTTCATCATGACGCGCCTACGCAAACAGCGCCTTCAAGCGCGCAGTGAAGCGGGCAGTCTGGCCTCGGGTATAAGCCGAAACAAAGGCTGCGCCCGCATCGCTGTCCACCAGCCAGGCGCGATCTTCTTTGTAGCGCAGCAGGTGCTGGAAATTGCGCAATCGCTTCGAGTCGCTCAGCGCGCGGCGTTGACACTTCATGTCAGAGATATCGATCAGCCCCAGTTTTGACGCCGGGGTAAGAATGACGTTTCCTAGATGGAGCGAGCGGAAGTAAACGCCGCGATCATGCAACTTAGCGATAAACGTACCCAGCTCAGCCCGCAGTGGCGCACTTTCACCGTGTTCTTTAAGCACTTGGCGAATGGTCAGGCCTGGCAACGGTGTGTAGCGCACGGCGTCGCGGCTGATGCTGGCAATGCGGTAGGTGGCGATGACGTCGGGGCAGGGAATGTCGCGCTTCTTCAGGGCGTCGATGTTGTCGGCGAAGCGTTGCGCGTAGGGGAACAGCAAGGCCGAGCTGATCAGGCGCTTGCGGCGGAACAGTTTGAGAATGGTGCCGTCCTCAAGCAACAGAACCTTGTCCCCGGATCCGTCCGCTTCGAGCACGGTGGCGTTTTCTCGCAAGGCCAGATAGGCGCTGTGTTCCATTGGGTGCATCGGCATACTTACCTGAACAAATGCGGCATGTTACCCGAGTCGGCCCGGCTTGGGTCGCAGCAGGGGTCGACAAATATGGGTTGTGCTAACATGCCCGCCTAATTTTTTCGTGCGGATTCCCATGAGCAGTCCTGATCCTCAAGCTAAAACGACCCTGGCGATTTACTTCCGCCTGCTGACCTATGTGCGGCCGTATATAGGCCTTTTCTGCTTGAGCATTGTCGGCTTTCTTATCTTTGCCTCCACCCAGCCGATGCTCGCCTACATCCTCAAGTACTTCGTTGACGGATTGGCCAATCCCGAAGCCAGTCTGTTCCCTGGCAATCCGTATATTGGTCACCTGCAATTGCTGCAGGCCGTGCCGCTGATGATCGTGTTGATCGCAGCCTGGCAAGGCGCCGGCTCGTACCTGGGCAACTTCTTCCTGGCCCGCGTTTCCCTTGGGCTGGTGCATGACCTGCGTGTCGTGCTGTTCAACAAATTGCTCACCCTGCCCAACCGCTTTTTCGACAACAGCAACTCCGGGCATCTGATTTCGCGCATCACGTTCAACGTAACCATGGTCACGGGCGCTGCCACCGACGCGATCAAGGTCGTCATCCGCGAGGGCATGACGGTCATCTTCCTGTTCGGCGCACTGCTATGGATGAACTGGAAACTGACCCTGGTGATGCTGGCGATACTCCCGCTCATCGCGGTCATGGTGAACAGCACCAGCAAGAAGTTTCGCAAGCAGAGCAAGAAAATTCAGGTGGCCATGGGCGACGTCACCCACGTTGCGTCTGAAACCATCCACGGTTACCGCGTCGTCCGCAGCTTCGGCGGCGAAGACTATGAAAAGGCCCGCTTCGAAAAGGCCAGCCGCAGCAACACCAAAAAGCAGCTGGCGATGACCAAGACCGGCGCCGTATACACGCCGATGCTGCAATTGGTGACCTACAGCGGCATGGCCATCGTGATGTTCCTCGTGCTTTATCTGCGCGGCGATTCTTCGGCGGGCGATCTGGTGGCTTACATCACCATGGCCGGCCTGCTGCCCAAGCCGATCCGCCAGTTGTCCGAGGTCAGTTCCACTATCCAGAAAGGCGTCGCCGGTGCGGAAAGCATTTTCGAACAGCTGGACGAGCCGACCGAGCAGGATCTTGGCAGCGTAGAGCGCGACAAGGTCTCGGGCCGACTGGAGGTCAAAAACCTCACGTTCACTTATCCGGGCACGGAAAAGCGCGTGCTGGATGACGTGAGTTTTGTTGCCGAGGCCGGTCAGATGGTGGCGCTGGTAGGCCGCTCCGGCAGTGGCAAATCGACCTTGGCGAGCCTGATTCCGCGTTTCTACGATCACGTGCAGGGCCAGATTCTGCTCGATGGGGTCGAGACTCAGGACTACACCCTGCGCAGCCTGCGTCGCCAGATCGCACTGGTGAACCAGAATGTCACGCTGTTCAACGACACCATCGCCAACAACATCGCTTACGGCGATCTGGCGGGCGTGCCGCTGGAAGAAATCAAGAAAGCCTCGGCCGACGCTTATTCGGACGAATTCATCGACAAGCTGCCTCAGCAGTACCAGACTCTGGTCGGGGAGAACGGCGTGCTGCTGTCCGGCGGCCAGCGCCAGCGTTTGGCAATTGCCCGCGCGCTGCTGAAAAACGCGCCGCTGCTGATCCTCGACGAAGCGACCTCGGCGCTGGATACCGAATCCGAACGCCATATCCAGAAGGCGCTGGAGAAGGTCATGCAGGGCCGTACGACGTTGGTGATCGCCCACCGGCTGACCACCATCGAAAAAGCCGATGTCATCCTTGTGATGGACGAAGGCCGTATCGTGGAAAGCGGTTCCCATGCCGAGTTGCTGGCCAAAAACGGCTACTACACGCGTTTGCATGCCAAACAGTTCGAAGAAGACGAGCCTGCCGAAATCAACCGGGCAGTCGATGCATGCTGAGTCACTTGCGCGCATGGCGTGAGCGAGGCTGGACCCCGATCGATGTACAGACTTACGCCATGACGTGGCAGCGGTTCGGCGGCAGCGTTGCCACGCACCCGCAAGTGGTCGAACGTCTGGCTGAGCTGGCAGGTATTCCGGTTCGTTACCTGGGTTGGCTGCAAGACGGCAACGTCGTCGCTGCGGTGGCCTGTTGGGGCCCGGATCTGGCATTGGCTAAGAAGGTGCTCAAACAGCGTGATCGACGCGTGTTCGACTTGGGCAACGCTGAGATTATCCTGCCGATTGCGCCCGGTGTGACGGTGCCGGTGCGCCAGCGCATGAGCTACGTGTCTGAGCTGAACGCCAGCCAGATCGACACCCTCAAGCCACAGGCCGAAAGCCTGGCGATTGCCCGCGCGCCCGAGGACTATTCCAAGAAGTTTCGCTACAACCAGCGCCGAGAGCAGCGTTTGCTTGAAGAGGCGGGCGGGGTGGTGCAGCCCATGCTGGATTTCACGGCCCAAGAGCAGGCCCGCATCTATGCCGCCCTGTTTCATGCCCGCTGGGGCTTCGACGTGCCGGGCAAGGACCACTTGGCGAGGGTGTTCGAGCTGATGCGCGAGTTCATGACCGGCTCGATGATTCTTCTTGATGGCAAACCCATCGCGGCTCAGGTGCTGTACAGGGTCGAGTCGCCACACTGGGTGTCCGTGGAATATATCAATGGCGGTGTCGATCCGGCCCATCAGGCCTTGAGCGCCGGCAGCGTGTTGAGCTTCGTCAATACTCAGAACGCCTGGGCCGATGCCAGGGCAGTGAACAAGCCTTTGCGCTATTCCTTCGGCCGCTCTGATCGCGAATACAAAGACCGCTGGTGCCAGACGGTGCCTGTCTACAAGGTTGGATGACATGTCCGGGCGCAAGCAGCAGCTTCTAAAACGACATCGGCGCAACAAGCGTCTGGCGCTGATCATCGGTCTGGTGCTGCTTGTCGGCATCGGCATTTGGGTCGCGTGGTGGCTGGTGCCGTTGCTGATCGTTGCGGGCTGGGTGGCCCACGAAGCCTGGTTCTCCGACCATTTGTTTTATTCGCCAAAAAGCGATTACAACTATCAGTTCTCCGAGGCGGCCCAGGTTCAGGCTGTTTCGGTCGTCAACGGCATGCTCCAACTGAGCGAGCCGCTGGGCGAGGGTGAAACGCTGCTGCTTGAACTCGATCTGCGCAGCACCTGGCTGGGTCGCTGGCTGGATCCGTACGTATTGGCAGGCGACGACCGCCAGGATTTCGAACGAGGGTTTGCGGGTCGCCGCTACGTCAATCTGACCGGGCAGCGGGACGTTGTGGCCGACAGTACGCTGCGCCTCAAAGGCGGATTCTGCCGCATTGGCAATGCCGCCCGTTTGTACGTGCTGAGCAACCCGGATTATCGCCAGCAACGGCTGATGATCCTCGCGCCCCACGCCGACGACGCCGAGCTGGCCGCGTTCGGCCTGTACAGCCAAGCGGCCGATTGCAGCATCGTCACGCTGACTCAGGGCGAAATCGAGGCCGAACGCTACGAGCAGCTTGGACTGAGCCGTGCCGACGCGGCGCGACTCAAAGGCCGCCTGCGCACATGGGACAGCCTAGCCATTCCGTTGTGGGGCGGTGTGCCGCAGAGTCAGTGCGTGCAGTTGGGCTACTACTGCCTGCAACTACCGGCGATGGCGCAGTCCCCGGATCAGCCATTCGGCTCCCGCGACGCTTCAGAAACCGACATCCGCAGTGCGCGACGGCACAACCCCTTGGCGCTGCCGGGGGATCAGGACGGGGCGCCGACCTGGAACAATCTGGTGGCTGATCTCGCGGCATTGCTCGACGCCTTTCGCCCGGATGTCATCGTCATGCCGCACCCGGAACTCGACCCTCACGCTGACCACATTGCCACGACCCAGGCCTTGTACCAGGCCGTGAGCAAAAGCGCGCACACCCCCGAGGTGGCGCTCTTCTACGCCAATCATCTTCACGACAACGACCGCTGGCCCATGGGCCTGGCCGGTAAAGGCGTCGCGCTGCCACCGTTTGTTGAAGCACCGTCGGTTGATCCACTTTGGAGCACGTCCCTCAGTTCAGACGCGCAACTTGATAAGGCGATGGCGCTGGGGATGCAGCATGACCTCCAGGGGCCGCTGCCACTGAAGAAGCGCCTGCGCCGACAGATTCAGCGCTGGCTGGCCGGTCGCGAATGGCCGTTGACGGGAGACGACGAATTCTTTCGCAAGGCCGTTCGTCGTCATGAGGTGTTCTGGGTCCGCCGCTTTCCGCGCCCGTAGTTGCAACATCTGATGCGCCATTCGATTCAAGGCCAACCGGCCAGCCAGCGCTGATCGCTGTGCTAAGATTCCGTCCTTGTCCATTTCTGCCACGGGTTGTTCGATGAAGTTGTCCATGCCGCGTTTTGATCAGGCTCAAGTGTTAGTTGTCGGCGATGTCATGCTCGACCGCTACTGGCACGGTGGCACTTCAAGAATCTCCCCTGAAGCGCCGGTTCCGGTGGTCAAAGTTGACCAGATCGAAGACCGTCCGGGCGGCGCTGCCAACGTGGCTCTCAACATTGCAGCACTGGGCGCCAAGGCGTCCCTCGTCGGTGTCACCGGCATGGACGAAGCCGCCGACAGCTTGAGCAACAGCCTGGAGGCCGCCGGGGTCATTGCCTGTTTCCAGCGCATCGCCGATCAGCCCACCATCGTCAAATTGCGCGTCATGAGCCGGCACCAGCAGCTGTTGCGTATCGACTTCGAAGAGCCCTTCGCCACTGACCCCGTGGCGCTGAGCCGCGAAGTCGATGCCTTGCTCGACGGCGTCAAAGTGCTGGTCCTTTCCGACTACGGCAAAGGCGCGCTGAAGAATCACCAGGTCCTGATCAACGCTGCCCGGGATCGTGGCATCCCCGTGCTGGCCGACCCGAAAGGCAAAGACTTCGCGATCTATCGCGGCGCCAGCCTGATCACCCCCAACCTCAGTGAGTTCGAGGCCATCGTCGGTCATTGTGTCGACGAAGCAGAACTGGTCGCCAAAGGCGCGTCGCTGATGGCGGACCTTGATCTGGGCGCGTTGCTGGTCACCCGTGGCGAGCATGGCATGACCCTGCTGCGCCCGGATCAACCGACGCTCCACCTTCCGGCCCGCGCCCGGGAAGTTTTCGACGTCACGGGCGCTGGCGATACGGTCATCTCCACGCTGGCGGCGGCGATAGCGGCGGGCGAAGAGTTGCCTCACGCCGTCGCGCTGGCCAACCTGGCAGCGGGCATCGTCGTGGGCAAGCTCGGTACCGCCGCGATCAGCGCGCCCGAATTGCGCCGTGCCATTCAGCGCGCTGAAGGTTCCGAGCGTGGGGTGCTGACACTCGATCAGTTGTTGCTGGCGATCGGCGACGCCCGTGCGCACAAAGAGAAGATCGTGTTCACCAATGGCTGCTTCGACATTCTGCATGCCGGCCATGTCACGTACCTGGAGCAGGCCCGCGCGCAGGGTGATCGACTGATCGTGGCGGTCAACGATGACGCGTCGGTCAGTCGCCTCAAAGGCCCGGGCCGCCCGATCAACAGCGTTGATCGACGCATGGCCGTGCTGGCGGGTCTGGGCGCAGTGGACTGGGTCATCAGCTTCTCGGAAGGCACCCCGGAAAACCTCTTGTCCCATGTGCATCCCGACGTGCTGGTAAAGGGTGGGGACTATTCGGTCGATCAGGTGGTCGGCGCGGACATCGTGGCCTCTTATGGTGGCACCGTGAAAGTGCTGGGGCTCGTCGCCAACAGTTCGACAACTGCCATTGTCGAGAAGATTCGCGGCCAGGACTGATCAGACGCCCGCAGCGCAGAGTGGCACTCCCATTGCCGCTGCCATTTATGTATTTGCAGTTCGGTATATGAACGAATGAAAGTCATGTTACTGGTGATGGATGAACAGCGCGTCATACTGGACGGTTTGTACGAAACCGTGCGGCAGCATTGTGACGACTGCGACATCTTTCGCCTGAGCAAGCAACAGCAGCTCAATCTAGGGCCGTTTCTGGCCTCGGTCGGCTATGAGAACTACGACCGGGTGGTGATCTTCTCACGGGTCAAGCGGCTTGCTCGTCAGCGCGCGGTACTCAAGTGCATCCCGGGGCTGGTCTTTCTTGAGCACGATGCGTATCAGAACTACATGGACGCCAGCAAATACCACGGCATGTACTCACGCTTGTACCGGCAGTTGCCCTGGAGCCGTGCGCTGGTCTCGGGCGCGGTGGTCGCACGGCGCATGCGCAGCGAAGGCCTCGATGCGGTGTTCGTGTCCAAAGGTTACGACCAGGAACTGCTGCGCAATCTCGGCCAGCCTCGGGACCTGCCCGTGGGCTTTCTGGGCAGCCTGAAGAGCCGCGAGTACTCGCAGCGCAAACAGCTGGTGGAAAACCTCGCGAAGCGGGCTGGCATGCTGGTAACCCGCACAGCCTCTGGCGCCGAATACCTTGAAACCCTCAATCGCATCAAGATTTTCGTCAGTGCCGACATCGGCATGGGCGAGTTCATGATCAAGAACTTTGAAGCCATGGCCTGCGGTTGCGTGCTGCTCGCATGGAGCCAGGGCGAAGAGGACGATCTGCTGGGTTTCGAGGAGGGGCGCAACGTCATGTTCTACCGCTCCGAAGACGAAGCTGTCGAAAAGATCCGCCTGCTGCAGAGCGACCCCGAACTGTCGGCACGCATCGCGGGCGAGGGGCAGGCCTTCGCTGAAGAGCGTTATGCATTTGCCCGAGTGGGCCGCGACCTGGCCGAGGAAATCCAGCGTCCGATGCGTCCATGGCAGCGTCCGTCTGCGCTCACCCGTGCCTGGGTCAAACTGCGCCACGGCATGCAGGTGCCCGCCTGATGCCGCTGCCGCCAGAGCCGGCCAGCACCGCGCCGATCGGACCCCTTGCCTTGCCCGGCGCCGATCAGGACGTGTTCGGCGCGCTCCCTGTTGAACTGCGCCAGTGCCTTGCAAGCGCAGCACGTGTGATCCTGATCGCCAACAATCCTGCCATCAGCCACGCCGATTTCGACTCACTGGGCGTAGGCCCGGACGATGTGGTCGTGAGCTTCAATTTGTGTACGAAAGCAGCGCTTCTCACGACTGAAAGCGTCAACCTGTTCGTCCACGGGTTCAATGCGCCGGATTGTTATTTCTTCGGGCTTCCTGCTTCGACGGAAGTGACGCAGCTCGCGGCCCGGCCCGGCTCGCGCTGCTTCACGCTGCTGGTGGGGTGCGCGGTGCCGCTATGCCCGCTGCCTGACGTTGCGCTCTATTGGGACCGCATCCCGCTGCCCGCGCTGGCGGAGCACTACCCCGTTGACCGCCCCAATGGCAAACGCTTCGTCGGGCCTTCAACGGGTTTCAACGTGCTGGTGCTCCTGGACTGGCTGCGCGCCCATGGCGGTTACCGCTACAGGCTCATGACCCTGGGGTTTTCCAACGAAGCCGGCAAACTCTGGGGCGGCCATGCCTGGGACTACGAGCGCAACTGGCTGCTGGGCGCAGACGTCGAAGTGATCGCCCTCAAGCCTCGAAGTTGGTGGCGCAAGCTGCTGTCTCGTCAATGAGCGAGCAGATCCGTCGCCTGGGCATGCGAGCCCAGGCGTATCACCATTGATCCCGGAGAATTTTGTCAGTGCTGAACATTGCGGTCGCGTTTTTTGGTATCCCGCGAAACTCGGAAATCTGTTTCCCTTCGATCGAGCAAAACGTCCTTGATCAGTTGCCTGAGGGCAGTAACGTCAAATGCTTTTATCATCTGTACAAGATCGACGAAGTGCAAAATCAACGATCGGCGGAGAAGGGCGAGCTGAAGGCGCAGAACTACGACGTGTTCCAGCCGATGACAGGGGTTCTGGAGACCACCGACGGCGTGCTTGAGCGCTGGGACTTCGAGCGCGTCAAGGCGATGGGTGACACATGGGGCGACGAGCACGTTTCCCTGAGAAACCTGATCTATCAGCTCAATTCACTGCATACGGTCACGGGCATGATGGAGTCGTTTAACCCGGACTTCGTGGTGTTTGTGCGCCCGGACAACTTCTTCCATTCGCCGCTGCCGCGTTACATCTTTCATTCGCCGCAGGCACGTCGGCTGAATGCCTACGTGCCGGACTGGCAGTGGTGGGGCGGTTTGAACGATCGTTTCGCCATCTGTGGCCGCGACGTCTACCGCGCCTACGGCAAACGGATCGAGCGCATTTTTGAATTCTGCGAAGCGACGGGCCGCAAGTTGCACTCCGAGCGCTTGCTCAAGTACGCGCTGCTCAAGGCCGATGCCCGAGTGTGCACCCTGCCGACGACTGCCTCGCGGGTGCGCATCACCGGCGCCTTCGCCGAGGAGTCGTTTTCACCCAAGCGCGGGATGGGCAAACGGGAAAACCGCTACTTCCACTTTTTTGCCCGGCTGCGCACCTGGCGCGACCGACGCCTGGGCGCAAAGGGCTGAGTGCGGCCTACTTGTGCAGGCCGCCGCGAACCATTCTGACCAGCCGCCGCGCCTTGATCCGTGCCTTGATACGCAGCTTGGTGAGCCCGGACTTAGGCTTCTTCTTCGGTGTCAGGCCCTGCTGCGCCAGCCAGTCTTTCCAGCGAATCCGCTCCTCGCGCACCACCCAGCCGTCCTGTGGCGCAAAGCTTTCGGCCAGATACAGGCCGCGGGTGCCGGCCGGCGATAGCTTGTCGTTTTTCAGCGTGTACAGCTCGGGCAGGGGCGAGCCGTTTTCCAGCGGCATCAGGTACAGATCCGGTTTGCTGCGATTGAGGCGCGCGACCAGCTCGTTGTTCTCCAGACTTTCATCGACGTGAAACAGGCTCAGCGGGCGAGCCTCTTTTGGCACTTCCAGGCGCATGTCGTAAATCAGCTGCAGTGACGCAGTCGGCAAATGCACGTAAGCCCGGGGCCGCTCGATCAAGGTCAGGCTGCCGCAGCGCACGGGGAGCGCTGCGCCTGAAAGCGGTGTGAGACGAAAGGGCATCGCCTCGCGGTAATGCAGCGCTGCTGCGTAAGGCGCTGGCAGCCACGTGTCGTTGAAGCGCCCGCCCAGCCAGCCTTGCGGCGTCTCGATCAGGCATTCTTCGGCGACTTCCTGCACTGCCGTGTGCAAAGGCAGGTTCAGCTCGTGGGCCGGTACGTAGCCGGAAATCAGCTTAAGCACCACATCACCACGGTCCTGGCGGCGCTGGCGAACGAGTACCCAGTAATCGCGGTTTTGCCAGCACAGGGTCAGACGCACCGAGACACCCAGATTGGCCAATTCGGTGGAAAACCGCTCGCTGTCCTCTACGTCGATCTTGCGACGCCGCGCCAGGGTCTGGGTAAAATTCAGCGGCATCCCGATGCTCTGGTAGGTCAGGCTTTCCGGGGTGGCTTCGACAAATAACGGCAGGGTCTTGAAATTGCTGGGATTCTTTCGGATCAGGGTTCGCGGCATATCGGCTCCTTCTTGCGTTGGGGTCGGCCGTTCGTCTCAGGGCTGACGACGGATCACGGCAGCGGCGGTTGCCACGTTATGGGCCAGATGCAGCGGGTTAATGGTGCCGACGATAGCACCCGTGACGCCGGGATGCTCAAACAGCAACTCGAAACTGGCACGCACAGGATCGACACCGGGACTCAGGCAAACGTGCCCGCTGGCCAGTGCTTTTTTAACCAGTACCCCTTTGCCGTGTGCAGCAGCGTAGTCGAGGACCGGCTTTTCGCCCTGTTCGTTGAGGTTGTACGTGACCATCGCGCAATCGCCGTCCTGCAAGGCCAGCAGCCCGCCTTCTACGGTTTTGCCCGAGAACCCGAACCCGCGGATCTTCCCCTCGCGCTTGAGTTCGATCAGCGTCTGGTACACGTCGCATTCATTGAGTACACGCAAGTCGTTGCCGTCGGAGTGCACCAGCACCAGATCGATGAAATCCGTTTCCAGCCGCTGCAGGCTGCGTTCCACCGAAAGACGCGTATGCACGGCGCTGAAATCATGCCGCGACTGGCCCGCTTCAAACTCCTCGCCGACCTTGCTGACGATCACCCATTGCTCGCGTTGGCCGCGCAGCAGGGGACCGAGGCGCTCCTCGCTGCGACCATAAGCCGGGGCCGTATCGATCAGATTGATGCCCAGATCCCGCGCCAGCTTCAGCAGCATCTTCGCCTCGACATCGTCGGGAATCGTAAAGCCGTTGGGGTACTTCACGCCCTGATCGCGGCCCAGCTTTACCGTGCCCAGGCCCAAGGGGGAAACGTTGATGCCGAGGGTGCCGAGCGGTCGATGCAGATCGTGCAGGGTGTTCATGGCAGCAATTGATCCCAGACAGGTATCGCGAGGGGCGGCTTGGGAAAGTCGGTGTGCGGCGGTTGCGGAATGGGGTGAATGTCATCGCGCGACAGCGACGCAAGCACCCGATCGGCAAAGTCCGGCGCCAGCGCCAGCTTGGTGGGCCAGCCCACCATCAGCCGGCCCTGCACGTCGAGGAAAGCGTTGTCGGGGCGAACCAGTCCACTTTGCTGCGGCTCGGCGCGGTCGACGCGCAAGGTGGCGAACTGCGCCTGGCTGAGATCGACCCAGGGCAGGAGCTGGGCGAGCTCTTTTTTGGCGGCGGCGATCTGTTCGGCGGGGTCGCGGGCGACGCCTTCGGCTTCGGCGATTTCGCCGCCCAGGTACCAGACCCACTGTCCATCGGCCGCCGGGTGCGTCGTGACGGTGATCCGAGGTTTTGGCCCACCGCCCAGGCAATGGGCATACAGCGGTTTGAGCGTCGGGCCCTTGACCAGCACCATGTGCAGCGGACGGCGTTGCATGGCGGGCTGGCTTACGTTCAGCGCCTTGAGCAGATCAGCCATGCCCTCGCCGGCGCTGAGCACGACGCGCTGGGCATGGATGTCTCGGCCGTCGACGCGCAGGCCGACCAGCTCGCCGTCGCGGCGCAGCGGTTCGATGTCCTGGCCTGCGAGCAGACTGTCGCCGGCCAGCTCCGCCAGTTTTTTCACCAGGCTGGGGATGTCGATGACCAGCTCGGCCAGACGGTACACCTTGCCCTTGAAACGAGGGTCCTGAAGCGCAGGGGGGAGGTCGCTGCCCTTGACCTGATCAACGCGGCCGCGCACGGCCTTGCTGGCGAAAAAACTGGTGAGATTGCCGGCAATGGTGCCCGGCGACCATAAATAGTGGGCTTCCGAGAGCAGGCGTACGCCCGACAGATTCAGCTCGCCTTTGCCGGCCAGCGCTTCACGCCAGCGACGAGGCATGTCGGCAATGGCTTCGGACGCACCCGACAGTGCGCCATGCAATGCGTATTTGGCGCCACCGTGAATGATTCCCTGAGATTTGAGCGTCTGGCCGCCACCCAGGCTGGCCTTCTCCACCACCACCGTCGAGAAACCCTGGTGTCGTAGCCGCGCGTTGAGCCAGAGACCGGCAACGCCCGCGCCGACAATCAGAACGTCAGTGGAAATAGCAGATGACATGGGCACCTCAAATGGCGAAACGAATGGCGGCATTATAGGGGAACGCTGTTTTCAGTAATCCCCTTAATGACCCGCCGTTTTCGAGAACAGCTGGATGACTACGACGCCTGCGACGATCAGCCCCATGCCGGCGATGGCCGGCAAGTCCAGTTTCTGGCCATAAATGAACAGCGCGGCGATGCTGACCATGACAATACCCATGCCTGCCCACACGGCGTATGCCACGCCGACCGGGATGGTGCGCACCACCAGCGTGAGCATCCAGAACGCAATGGCGTAACCGACGATCACCAGCAGCAGCGGGATCGGCGTGCTGAGGCCTTTGACGGCTTTCATGGACACGGTGCCGATGACTTCGGCACAGATGGCGATGGCCAGCAGGTAATACGCAGACATGATCCGACTCCTTTTTGAATGGCGGTCATTAAAGCGGCTATCCCGCCAAGGGACAACCGAGCCCTTTAGCGGGCAGGACAGTGGCTGGTTGAATGCTAGCTGCATGATCGGCAAGTGAATCTCGATGAGAATCTGACAGCATTTGGCTGATAAACTCCGCGCCCATGAATAGAACCCTCTACAGCATTCTGTTTCACCTGGGCCTCCCATTGATCGCTTTGCGGCTCTGGCTGCGTTCGCGCAAGGCCCCGGCCTACGCGCAACGTGTCGGTGAGCGCTTCGCCATAGGCTTGCCTGCCATGCAGCGCGGCGGTATCTGGGTTCATGCGGTGTCAGTGGGCGAGAGCATCGCCGCCGCGCCGATGATCCGCGCCTTGCTGGCCCGTTATCCTCAGCTGCCGATCACCATCACCTGCATGACGCCGACCGGGTCGGAGCGCATCCAGTCGCTGTTCGGCAACGAGCCTCGCGTCCAGCATTGTTACCTGCCCTACGACTTTCCGTGGGCGGCGGGGCGGTTTCTCGATCACGTCCAGCCGAAGATCGGCGTGATCATGGAAACCGAGTTGTGGCCCAACCACATTCATCAGTGTGCGAAGCGCGGCATTCCGACGGTGCTGGCCAATGCGCGGCTGTCAGAGCGTTCCGCTCGCGGTTACGGACGCTTCGCCGGGTTGACGCGGCCGATGCTCGCCGAGATGAGTCTGATCGCCGTGCAGACCGAAACCGAGGCCCAGCGCTTCCGTGACCTTGGAGCCCGGCCCGAATGCGTCACGGTGACGGGCTCGATCAAATTTGACCTCACCATCGACTTGCAACTCCTGGAGCGTGCCGCTCAGCAGCGCGAGCAATGGCAGGCCTTGCAGCGTCCCGTGTGGATCGCCGCCAGCACCCACGCTGGCGAAGATGAAGTGATTCTGGCGGCTCACCGCGCCGTCATGGAAACGCGTCCCGATGCGCTGCTGATCCTGGTGCCCCGTCATCCCGAGCGTTTCAATAGTGTGTTTGAGCTTAGCCAGCAGCAGGGTTTTACCAGTGTGCGCCGCTCGACCGGCGAGCCGGTTACCCCAGGCATTGCTGTTCTGGTGGGCGACACGATGGGCGAGTTGCTGTTTCTGTACGCGCTGGCCGACATCGCCTTCGTCGGCGGCAGCCTGGTGCCTAATGGCGGCCATAACCTGCTGGAGCCTGCGGCGCTGGATAAGCCTGTTCTGAGCGGCCCCCACCTGTTTAACTTCCTCGAAATCGCCGCGATGCTGCGCAGTGCCGGCGCTTTGGAAGAGGTGAGTGATTCAGCCGCATTGGCCGCCGCGGTACGGGGACTGATCGACCAGCCGGAGAAAGCAAAGGCGATGGCCGATGCCGGATTGGCCGTGATGAAAGCCAATCAGGGTGCGTTGCAAAGGCTGCTTGACGGCATCGGACGGCTCTTGCACTGATCGCTGGGCTGCGTTGACGAATCCGTACAAGACTGTAGAACCCTTGCCAGCCAGCCAGCCAGCCAGCCAGCTGGCGAACGCGATCTCTCAGCCGCAAGATTAATTGTGGGACCGAGCTTGCTCGGGAAGATGCCGCTACAGTCGCTAAATCTCTATCGCCTGAAATGCCGTCTTCCTGAGCAAGCTCAGTCCCACAGAAAATGAGCTTGCAACGCGACAATGCGCGTCTGGACGCCGGCCAGCCTCCCGCAGCTAAACCCCTATTTACCGCTCGGTCGGCCGCTCGAAGTTCTTCGCCGCCTCTTTCGCCAGATCCGGCGGCAGGAAGTCTTTGTCAGGGTTGTAATCGGCTTTCAGGAAGCGCGACAGGTCCTGCAAATCCCCCGGGCTCAGCGTGCCGGCCGCTTGTTTAAGACGCAGGTTGTCGAGGATGTAGTCATAGCGGGTGTTGTTGTAGTCGCGCACCGATGCGTACAGCTGGCGCTGTGCATCAAGCACGTCGACGATGTTGCGCGTCCCGACCTGATAGCCGATTTCAGTCGCTTCCAGCGCGCTTTGATTGGAGATGATCGACTGTTTGCGTGCCTGCACCTGCTCGACATCGGTGTTCACCGCGCGGTGCAGGTTGCGGGTGTTTTCCACCACTTGCCGACGCAGACCTTCACGTTGCTGCTCGCTTTGGCCGAGGCGGGCGTAAGCTTCGCGTACCTGTGAACTGGTGAGCCCGCCACTGTAAATCGGGATGTTCACTTGCAGGCCGATGGTGCGTTGCTCGACGCTGCCGTGAAAACTCTGACCGGTGTAGTTGGGGTTAGTGAAGCCCAGCGGATCGTTGTCGCCTTTCTCGTACTGCGCCACTGCGTCCACAGTAGGCGCATGCCCTGCCTTGCGCTGACGCAGGGTCTCTTCTGCAGCGCTGACGGCGTAATTGCTGGCCAGCAAATTGAGGTTCTGCTGCGTCGCGGTGTCGACCCAGGCTTTCGCGTCATTGGGCGTCGGCGCGAGCACCGGCAGGGTGTGCACGATGCCTTCGATGGAATTGTAATCGCGGTTGGTCAGGGTGATCAGCGCCTGAAAGGCGTCGTCCACCTGGCGCTTGGCAACGATCCGCGCAGCCCGCGCCGTGTCATAGCTGGCCTGTGCCTGAAGCACATCGGTCTTGTCTGACAGGCCGACGTCGAAGCGTTCGTTGGCCTGATCGAGTTGGCGTTTGAACGCCGCTTCTTCCGCCTTGGTCGAGGCCAGGTTGTCTTGCGCACGCAGCACCGCGAAATAATCTTCAGCACTTTGCAGAATCAGATTTTGCTCAGTGGCCGAGAGCTGCAGGATCGCCTGCTCGTTGACGTCCTTCGCGGCCTTCAACTGGAACCAGCGGTCAGCGCGGAAGATCGGCTGACTCAAGGTCGCGCGGTAGACTGTCCCGCTGCGGCTGATAACGGCGGAGGGTTGGTCAATCGAGGTGCGAGTGTCATTGATGTCGGCGCCACCTGAGATGTTGGGCAGCAGGCCGGCCCGTGCCTGAGGCACGATTTCCTTCTGCGCGTCATAGCTGGCGCGGGCCGCCGCAAGATCGGCGTTATTGTTGACGGCTTCCTGATACACGCTGACCAACCCGGTCCTGGTTGGCAGCGGCATGTCTGCTGCCCCAGCCATCGCACTCAAAGCACACGACACGGCAATGGCCAGTGAAAGTTTGCGCAGCATAGACATTCCCTAGTAATTCAAGCGGTATTGAAACGTTGACGTTGCGTCTGATCCAGATGGCTTTGGCGACGCGTAGCGAGTGTAGTTCCAGCGGGTAGGGACAACAATCGGGCAAATCAGCCATTTAACGCGCGTTTGAATTTCGCGCTTGGCGTTCGGCCTGCGCCGCGACTAGACTGACGCCGTTCTTGTCGGGGTGCCTTGATATGAGGCTGAGATCGGATAATCCGGATCCCGTTGAACCTGATCAGGTTAGCGCCTGCGTAGGGAACAAGATTTCTCGTCTCCCGGCGAGTCCTCTTGAGTGTCGTCCGGGGTCGTCTTTGTTCATTTTCTGAACAGTCAACGCCATTCGATTCTCAGCATCCATGCCGTCTCAGGGTGCCTCCGTCCGTCTTCATCAGGCTCAAGCTCCGACAATTCATTCCGCCGCTGGATGATGTCTGGAGAGCCCGTGATGAGTACAACACTAAAAAACGCCAATCTGAGTGAATCCGCCCAAGTCGATTCGGGGTCGGTTCAACCGTTCACCCGCTCGCAGAAAATCTACGTTCAGGGCTCGCGCCCGGACATTCGCGTGCCCATGCGCGAGATCAGTCTGGACGTCACGCCGACCGAGTTCTCCGCAGCTTCTGGAACGAAGAGTGGCGGCGAGATCAACGCGCCGGTTTGCGTGTACGACACCTCCGGCCCTTACACCGACCCCAACGTCATCATCGACGTGCGCAAAGGGCTGGCTGACGTGCGTTCGCCGTGGATCGAGTTCCGCGCCGACACCGAACGCCTGCCAGGGCTCACCTCGAACTTCGGCCAGCAGCGCCTCGCCGATGCCGAGCTGACCCGGCTGCGATTCGCCCACGTGCGCAATCCGCGCAGGGCCAAGGCGGGCGCCAACGTCAGCCAGATGCACTACGCGCGGCAGGGCATCATCACTGCGGAGATGGAATACGTCGCCATCCGGGAGAACATGAAGCTGCAGGAAGCCCGTGCTGCCGGCCTGCTCACGCAACAGCATCCCGGCCACAGCTTCGGTGCGAGCATTCCGAAAGAGATCACGCCCGAGTTCGTGCGCGAGGAAATCGCCCGCGGTCGCGCGATCATTCCTGCCAACATCAACCACGTTGAGCTCGAACCGATGATCATCGGGCGCAACTTTCTCGTGAAGATCAACGGCAACATTGGCAACAGCGCGCTGGGTTCGTCCATCGAAGAAGAAGTGGCGAAACTGACGTGGGGCATTCGTTGGGGGTCGGACACGGTCATGGACCTGTCCACCGGCAAGCACATTCATGAAACCCGCGAGTGGATCATCCGCAATTCGCCAGTGCCCATCGGCACCGTGCCGATTTATCAGGCGCTGGAAAAGGTCGGTGGCGCGGCCGAAGACCTGACGTGGGAGTTGTTCCGCGACACGTTGATCGAGCAGGCGGAGCAGGGCGTCGACTACTTCACCATTCACGCCGGTGTGCTGCTGCGATATGTACCGCTGACTGCCAAACGGGTGACCGGGATCGTCAGCCGTGGCGGCTCGATCATGGCCAAGTGGTGCCTGGCTCATCACAAGGAGAACTTCCTCTACACCCACTTCGACGACATCTGCGAAATCATGAAGGCCTATGACGTCAGCTTCTCGCTGGGCGATGGCTTGCGTCCGGGTTCGATCGCCGATGCCAACGACGAAGCGCAGTTCGGTGAGCTTGAGACCCTCGGCGAGCTGACCAAAATCGCCTGGAAGCACGACGTGCAATGCATGATCGAAGGCCCCGGCCATGTGCCGATGCAGTTGATCAAGGAGAACATGGACAAGCAGCTTGAGTGCTGCGACGAGGCGCCGTTCTACACCCTCGGCCCACTGACCACCGACATCGCACCGGGTTACGACCACATCACGTCAGGCATTGGCGCGGCCATGATCGGCTGGTTCGGCTGCGCGATGCTTTGCTACGTCACCCCCAAGGAGCACTTGGGATTGCCGAACAAGGACGACGTGAAGACCGGGATCATTACTTACAAGATCGCCGCCCACGCCGCGGACCTCGCGAAAGGTCATCCGGGCGCGCAGATTCGGGACAATGCGCTGAGCAAGGCGCGGTTTGAATTTCGCTGGGAAGACCAGTTCAACCTCGGGCTGGATCCGGACACTGCGCGCGCCTACCACGATGAGACCTTGCCCAAAGACTCGGCCAAGGTCGCGCATTTCTGCTCCATGTGCGGCCCGAAATTCTGCTCGATGAAAATCACCCAGGAAGTCCGCGAATACGCCGCCAACCAGAAGATCAACGCGGTGGACGTGTCCGTGGATCAAGGCATGCGCGAACAGGCGCAGCGGTTCAGGCAGGAAGGCAGCCAGCTTTATAAAAAAGTCTGAGCGGCAAGCGGCAAGTTGTGATCGTTCCCACGCTCCGCGTGGTAATGCCGCCTCTGACGCTCTGCGTCAATCAGGGCGCAGCGTCCAGGTATGCATGCCCATGCAGAGCGTGGGAACGATCAATTATGAACATCTTCGAGACAACGATGTGAACACTCCCGGCACCTATTCACCCGACGCCCCCATACCTGCCGCCAAGCGGGTTTTTGGCGGGCGCGATCTGTTCTCTCTGTGGTTTTCCCTCGGCATCGGCCTCATGGTCCTGCAGACCGGCGCATTGCTCGCGCCGGGGCTGGGCATGTCCGGTTCGATGCTGGCGATCCTGCTCGGCACAGTGGTCGGCGTTTTGCTGCTCGCTGCTGTCGGCGTCATTGGCAGCGACACCGGGCTGTCTTCAATGGCCGCGCTCAAGCTCAGCCTGGGCGGCAAAGGCGCGGCCGTTCCGGCGATTCTTAATCTGCTGCAACTGGTGGGCTGGGGTTCGTTCGAGATCATCGTCATGCGCGACGCCGCCAGCCTGCTGGGCGCGGGCGCTTTCTCAGAGGGCAGCCTCTGGGCCAGTCCGATGCTCTGGACAATCGTATTCGGCGCCCTCGCCACGCTGCTGGCAGTCAGCGGTCCTCTGACGTTCGTCAGGCAAATCCTGCGCAAATGGGGCATCTGGCTGCTTCTGGCCGCCTGCGCCTGGCTCACCTTCAACCTGTTCAGCAAGGCCGATTTGCCCGTCCTTTGGGCGCGCGCGGGAGATGGCTCGATGCCGTTCGCCGTCGGCTTCGACATTGCCATCGCCATGCCGCTGTCGTGGCTGCCGCTGATTGCCGACTATTCCCGATTCGGCAAACGTGCCACTGGCGTGTTCGGCGGCACAGTGCTGGGTTTCTTCATCGGTAACTTCTGGCTGATGTCTCTTGGGGTGGCGTACACCCTGGCCTTCGCGCCGAGCGGGGAAGCCAACGCACTGTTGCTGGCTTTGGCTGGCGCGGGGATGGGTATTCCGCTGCTGCTCATCCTGCTGGACGAATCGGAAAACGCCTTCGCTGACATCCACTCCGCTGCAGTGTCGAGCGGGATCCTGCTGAAAGCCAAAGTCGAGCACCTGGCGCTGGCTATTGGCGTCATCTGCACACTCATAGCCTGCTTCGCGCCGCTCGCCCAATACCAGAACTTCCTGCTGCTGATCGGCTCGGTGTTCGCGCCCTTGTTCGGCGTGGTGCTGGTGGACCACTTCATCCTGCGCCGCCGGCGCCACGGCGTCGCGATGACCGGCTTGCGCTGGATGACGATAGTGGCGTGGATCGGCGGGATCCTCACCTACCATCTGTTGGCGAACCTGTATCCGGACATCGGTGCAACGCTGCCAGCGCTCGTCGTTGCGGGTGCGTTGCAATGGGTGTTGGCGCGCGGACGGGCGCCTGCGTTTGAGGCTGATGTGCGGCATTAACTCAGCGGGCCGGGCCTGGAACAGAAAAACCAGGCTCAATGCCGGCGGGCGACTCAAAGCGAGTCGAGGTCCGGGAATCCCCAATCGGTCAGCGGTGCGAGCTGGGACAGGAAAGTCAGGTGCTCGATTGTCTTGACCTTCTGTAGATGCTTTAGATCGACCGGGCCGCCGAGGGCGAGCGCTGGGACGAAGCCGTACATTTCGTCGGGCTCCAGTGGCCCGAGTTCTTTTTGAGCTTGTTGGAATAGGTCTTCAAGATCGTTGGACTCCCGATCTCGACTTGCAAAAAATAGCGCGATTTCGTCGTCGAACTCATCGCTTCGCACTACCTCTTTGGTTTTGTGAAAGCGTGCGTAAGGGGCCGTTACGTCCAGCCAATTCCCTGTTTTTTCATGCCAAAGATAAAGGTCGCCGAAAGCACTTCTGGCGATCGTGTGATAAAAACCGGAATCGGGTATTCCCGAATCATCCAGCCATGCCCGAACCAGTTCCTGGTACTCAGCAGGATTAACGGTCCAGAAAAGCCCCTCGGCATAGCCACTCCAGCCATATTCGCTCCACTGTTTCAGTAGCTGTTCGGGGAGCTTCTCTGCGTACTCGTTCAGCGAATAGAGAGGCACCTCTCTCTCTGCCCCGTAGCTGGCCCCAGCTTCTCGAGGAAATACTCGTAATATTCTTCCATTCGACCTCTCCTTTATTACTCGTCCCCACCTGCTCTTGTTGCCGTCTCACCAAGTAATGCTTCCTGAGA
Source organism: Pseudomonas sp. (assembly GCF_036387035.1). Taxonomy (GTDB): domain Bacteria; phylum Pseudomonadota; class Gammaproteobacteria; order Pseudomonadales; family Pseudomonadaceae; genus Aquipseudomonas. The sequence goes on from NZ_DASVUM010000192.1 coordinate 23,563, forward strand.
TCAGTCAGAGCGAGTCGAGGTCCGGGAATCCCCAGTCCGTCAGCAGCGCGAGTTGTGACAGAAACGTCAGGTGCTCAATGGTTTTCAGCTTCTGCAGATGCTTCAGATCGGCTGGACCGCCAAGTGCGAGGGCGGGTACGAAGCCGTACATTTCGTCGGGTTGTAGTGGACCAAGTGTTTTCAGTGCCCCCTGGAAAAGCCCTTCAAAATCGTTGTTCTCTGGCTTTTTTGCCGCGAAGAAGGATTCCACGCTGATGTCTGGGTCGCGAGTTTGCGAATTAGCTTTGCTATACAAATAACGTGCGTACGCTGCGCAAATCGTCAGTCGGCTCCCTGTCTTCTCTTGCCACAAATACAAGTCACCAAAAGCGCTTCTCGCGATAACGTGAAATGTACAAGGCTCTTCAATACCCGAATGCTCCAGCCAATCGGCGATCAGCGTAGCGTACTCGGAAGGGTTAACCGTCCAGAATATGCCGTCACCGTAACCGCTCCAACCGTACCTTGCCCAATGAGAAATCAACATTGATGGAAGTTTGTTTTTGTATTTTTCAACGGTAGAGGGAGGCACTTCTCTTCGGTGGGTAGAGGGTCCCATTCTTTTTAGAAAGTAAGCAAAGTAATCTTCCATATGACCTCCTATTTACAGCGAATTAGCGTCGCGTTTACTTTAATAGTGTGTCGATTCGCCGCGCTAACACTCATCACAGCTTGGTCTAATCTGTCTATGCGACCACGCCACTGGGCTCCGATACTTGAATTTACTCCCCTATCTCCGAAGTCCGATATGACGTCCTTTCCACCTGCGAACAAATCCGGGTTGTGAAGAGCTGCTAGCGTGCGCATTTTTTCTTTGGCCAGTCTCTCTGCTTCGCTGCTTGCTTGTTCGAGGGGCATTCCTTGAGCTCTCAGCTCGTTCATCAGATCGTCTATAAGCCTGTCACTCAGTTGCATGCGCGCCTGTTTCCCCACCCTCGGATCCCTAACCTTATCCCCGGCCTTGAACGCCTCTCGCCCCCGCAAATATTCATCCACGGTCAAATCATTCAACCCTTTTTCCTGTCCGCCCAGTTGCCTATCGAACTCCGGGATTTTGCTGTAGTGCATGTTGCTCGCGTTAAAGCATGGCACCTTGTATTCCCGCATGCCCAACGGTTTTTTGCCACCGGGGCGATCGGTTTCCCGAGAGCTGTCGGGCTTAGGCTCCGGTGTGAGCGAGCTACCCGTTCGAGCCCCGGCAGGCTGTAGATCAGGCCGCCCTTTAAGGCCCTCTTCATGCTTGAGCATCCACTGTGCCAGCCGCGCGCCTTTGGCGCTGGCGCGCATCTGGCCGGCCAGTAGCGCCATGTTGCCGCGCCCTCGGGTCAAATACTCAACGACGGCGCCAAGCAGCAGGATCACCACTTCCGTATGCCCGCGGGCGATGTGGTGTGCTGCTTGGTCGACAACCCACGGGGCGTCCTGTGAAATCGGGTTTAGCCCATCGTTGCCTCTGGCCCCGTCCCAAGCGACCTGGATACCGCGCACATAATGTTCCAGGAGCGCGGGCAATCCTTTCACGAAAAACTCGGCGACCGACGCCAGCCCCAGCACGCCCAGAATCCAGCTGCTGGCTTGCAACCCGACAGCCATACCCGCGAACGCGCCGGGTCCCGCGCCTATGCCACCCGCCAGGGCGCCCACCCCCGCACCCAACGCGCCACCGGCCAGGACGCTCCCCGCAATGATCATGGCCATGTCGCCGACGACGCCCATCAGATCAAAGAGCACGTCGGATATGTCGATGTCTGCGAATCGCTGCCGCAGCAACGAACTGGCTTCGAATTCGGCGCGGTAAAACGCGGTTCTGATGTTATCGACCCGACGCAGAACAAGTTCGACAGAGGGCGCCTGTTCATTCAGGTAACTTCGAAAGTCACCTAGGCCGCTGCTTTGAACTTCAAGCCTCAATCGATCTTCAATTTCAAACCATGACGGCAGGACATTCCATAAGCGCATCCCGTTTCCTGACTGTCCTAAAAAGTTCAGGGCGGAACTTAATGATTAAGCCAGTGAAGCGTCAATAAACAAGGAGTTTAATAAGGGCGGAAGTTTGAGGGTGTTAATGTTTAAAGTTTGGAAGGTGTGTATGAAGATGTATGTAGGAACTGAATACAGGAAGGGGGATATTGGAGGAGGGAATATTACGAGCCAAGCCGGCGCTTTCTCAGCAACCGGCTTAGGTTCAGGCGATCAGCTCCGGCCAGGGAACAGCTCAGGCTTGATAATGCCGTTCAACTGTGGATACGGGATCTTCAGTTCGATGTGGCCCATGGCATAGGGCGCGATGGTCGAAACCGGGTATTTGAGGATCACGGCACCGTACGTCAGGGCGACGTTGGAAGTTTGCTTGAACGCCCACATGTTCTGGAACTCGGTGTCCTTGTCCAGCTTGCTGCTGATCAGCCAGGCCTGATGAGCCAGACGGGCTTTGTCCCAGAATGCAGCCTCCTGACCCGGGATCAGCATGTCGGCGAGTGTCAGCACGCGCTGCTGCTGGCGGGAATAGTTGATGAATGCGCGGCCGGGATTACCCTGGCCAGTGCCGGAATCAACGTAGCTGGACAGCTCGACGACCACGATTCCGTCATGCTGCTCACGTACTTTGGCCTGCAAGTAGCTGCTGTTGCGCGCCGGCGCCCGGCTCAGGTATTGCTCCTGATACGCTTTCAGCGTTGGCGGTACCGGGCCGTCGCTGTCGCTGCGGGTCAATTGCAGCAATGTGCGCTGGACGATCCCTTCCAGTTTCGGCTCATCGGGGAAATGCACCGTGTCGATGTTCACCAGCGGGCAATCATCGGTCGTGCAGCCGGGCTTGATCAGCTCGGAGGCGTCACGCTGAACGGTCAGCGGACTGCGCAGGTTAGGTTGAAACAGGCTTTGGCAGGCGCCCAAAATCAGGGCCACGCAGGCCAGTGAAATGATCTTCAGAAAAGACATGTTGATCCTTGGCATCGACATAAAAGGGGCGTCACGTCGCAGGTAACGGCAACGTCCTTCGACTGTAGGTGGCGCAATCAGTTCGCCATCGGGCCGATTAGAGTGCTTTCACCGCCAGCCGTCTATTCTGGCAGCTGGCTTTACGAACTCAAAGGGCTGCATCCCGCACCACAGCGCGTTAGGATGGGCCGAACACAGCGCTCAAGCAGTGAGAAATGTATGACGGATAGCAACAGATCCACACCGACGAAGCACGAAATCACACACCGCGAAACCTGCTTCAAAGGGTTTTACCAACTCGACCGTCTTCAACTGCGCCACGAATTGTTCGATGGCGGCATGAGCCCGGAAATCAAGCGCGAGCTGTTCGTTCGCCATGATGCGGTCTGTGTGCTGCCCTACGACGCCAAACGCGATGAAGTCGTGCTCATCGAGCAGTTCCGCGTCGGCGTCATCGGCAAGCATGACAACCCCTGGCTGATTGAAATGGTTGCCGGCCTGATCGATAAAAAAGAGGAACCCGAAGAGGTTGCTCACCGTGAGGGACAGGAGGAAGCTGGGCTGACGTTCAACGCCCTCTGGCCGATAACCAAGTACTTTCCATCGCCGGGCGGCAGCAACGAGTTCGTGCATCTGTACCTGGGCAAGTGCGACAGCGACGGGGCAGGCGGGCTGCACGGGCTGGAAGAAGAGGCCGAGGACATCCGGGTTTCGGTCTGGTCATTCGACGACGCGATGCAAGCCGTCAAGGATGGGCGCATCGTGAATGCGGCAACTATCATCGCAATGCAATGGCTGGCGCTCAATCGCGCCGAAGTAAGGGGGCTATGGTCGTGAATCTTCTGCGCGAGCGCTATCGTGTCGACCTCGCCGGGCTGCAGGCTGCCTGCGAGGCGAACTACGCTCGCTTGATGCGTTTGTTGCCCGATATGCGCAACCAGCAACGCTCGCGCCGGGTCGCCGTGACCCAGGGCGACCAGATGCTGGGCGTGCTGGCGGTCGAGGTCATCCTCGATTGCCCGTACACCACCACCCTGCAAGTGCGTCAGGAACACAGCCTGCCTTGGCTGCCGGTGCCTGTCCTCGAAGTGCAGGTCTACCATGACGCGCGCATGGCCGAGGTCATCGGCGCCGAACATGCTCGTCGCTTTCAGGGCATCTACCCCTATCCCAACGCCGACATGCATCAGCCCGATGAAAAGGCCCAGCTCAACGTGTTTCTGGGTGAATGGCTGAGCCATTGCCTGGCGTGCGGGCATGAGTTTGAGGCGGTGCGCTGAGCGCTACGGTGGGCATGTTTGCCGGGGGCTTCGGTCTTGGCAGGGTGTTCAAATCGCGGCTCAAGCACTGACGCAGTCTGATCGAATGCTCCAAGTGGTATCCACGACTCATTTCCAGGTTTGCCGCCGCACCGATCTCACACCATAATCCGGCCACATCCGCTCAAGGAGATGGCCATTGTCGAGCCCATCCTCTCAATCCTCATCCGTGTTGGTGGTTCAACTCACCGACAGTCACCTGTTCGCCGAAGCGGACGGCACGCTGTTGGGCATGCCCACGCGCGCCAGTCTGGATGCGGTGGTCGAGCGTGTGCTTATCGAGCAGCCGGCGATCGACTTGGTGCTGGCGACGGGCGACTTGTCTCAGGACGGCTCGGTCGAGTCGTATCAGGCGTTCCGCGACGCGAGTGACCGCCTGAATGCGCCCGCGCGCTGGATTCCGGGGAATCACGACGAGCCGAGGGAAATGTCGATTGCCGCGCAGGACAGCGACTTTCTCGAACCTGTCATCGACATTGGCAACTGGCGCATTACCCTTCTCGATTCCGCTGTTTCCGGCGCTGTTCCCGGTTTTCTGCAAGACGGCCAGCTTCAGTTGCTCGCCCAAGCCTTGAGCGAAGCGCCGCAACGGCATCATCTGGTGTGTTTGCATCATCATCCGGTGCCTATCGGCGCTGCGTGGATGGCGCCCATCGGGTTACGCAATCCCGAGGCGCTGTTTGAAGTGCTGGAGCGTTTTCCTCACGTGCGCGGGCTGCTATGGGGGCACGTGCATCAGGCGTTCGACCAGACCGTGAACGGCTTGCGGCTGCTGGCCTCGCCGTCGACCTGCATTCAGTTTGCGCCAGACAGCGTCGATTTCGGTCTCGACGCTGTTGCCCCTGGTTACCGTTGGCTGCGCCTTCATGAGGACGGGCAGCTCGAAACCGGTGTTTCGCGCATCGACCCCGACCTGTTCGACGTCGACATCAACGGCGCGGGCTACTGACAGAAAATTCCTTAATTTGCAGCGATTCATCAACGGGCGAGTCATCGTGCAGTTGACCCTGTAAACTGCGCGGCTTTGCCCTGATGAGCGCCGGCAGACCTGTTCGTCGGGATACATCGATTGCCGTTTGGGAGGCAACAGCGTGAACGAGCATCAATCGACGCTTCTTTATATTCATGGCCTGAACAGCTCGGCCAAGTCGCAGAAAGCCACGCAGCTGTCGACGGTGATGACCCGTTTGGGTTTGAGTGAATGCCTGCGCGTGCCTGAGTTGCATCATCATCCGCGTCAGGCGCTGGCTCAGCTGGAGAGCGCGATCGAGGAACTCGGTCGGCCGCTGCTGGTCGGCAGCTCGCTCGGCGGCTACTATGCGACTCACTTGGCTGAACGCCACGGCCTCAAAGCTGTGCTGATCAATCCGGCGGTCAACCCGCATCAGCTCTTCGATGGTTTTCTCGGCACCCAACACAACCTTTATACCGGCGAGAGCTGGGAGCTGACGCACGACCACGTGACGGCACTGGCCGAGCTGGAAGTGCCTGCCCCACAGGATCCGCAGCGTATTCAGGTGTGGCTGCAAACAGGCGACGAGACGCTGGATTACCGCCGGGCCCAGACTTTCTATCGGGCGTGTGCATTGCGCATCGAAGCAGGCGGTGACCACGGCTTTCAGAGCTTCGCTGCAAAAATACCCACGCTGCTGAGCTTCGCCGGGTTCGCCTCCGCGCTGCTGCAGGGCGTCGATTTGAGTGGGCTCTGAGCCAGGCCATTGCTGCAACAATATGTAGAGCATTCTTGTAAAACAATCTTGTTAAACAGAACCACTCCGAAATTTCATGAACGACTTGATGACGAGACCCCATGGCCAATCCCAGCGCTAGCTCTTATAACGCAGACGCCATCGAAGTCCTCTCGGGCCTCGACCCGGTCCGCAAACGGCCGGGCATGTACACCGACACCTCACGCCCCAATCACCTGGCGCAGGAAGTCATCGACAACAGCGTCGACGAAGCGCTGGCTGGCCACGCCCGATCCGTGCAGGTCATTCTTCACGCCGACAACTCGCTGGAAGTGTCCGACGACGGTCGCGGCATGCCGGTGGACATTCACCCGGAAGAGGGCGTGTCGGGCGTCGAGCTGATCCTTACCAAGCTCCATGCCGGCGGCAAGTTTTCCAACAAAAACTATCAGTTCTCCGGCGGCTTGCACGGCGTCGGGATCTCCGTGGTCAATGCGCTCTCGACTCAGGTACGGGTCCGGGTCAAGCGCGATGGCAACGAATATGAAATGACCTTCGCCGACGGCTACAAGGCCAGCGAACTGGCCGTGATTGGCACCGTCGGCAAGCGCAATACCGGCACCAGCGTCTACTTCGCGCCGGACCCCAAATACTTCGATACCCCAAAGTTCTCGGTCAGCCGTCTCAAGCACGTGCTCAAGGCCAAGGCGGTGCTGTGCCCGGGCCTGCTGGTCAGCTTCGAGGACAAAGGCACCGGGGAGAAAGTCGAGTGGCATTACGAGGACGGGCTGCGCTCTTACCTGCAGGATTCGGTGGCAGACTTTCTGCGTCTGCCGGATGAGCCGTTCTGCGGCGTATTCGCGGGCAATAAAGAGGCCGTCGACTGGGCGCTGCTGTGGCTGCCCGAAGGCGGCGACAGCGTTCAGGAAAGCTACGTTAACCTGATCCCTACCGCCCAGGGCGGCACCCACGTCAACGGCCTGCGTCAGGGCCTGCTGGATGCGATGCGTGACTTCTGCGAATTCCGTAATCTGCTGCCGCGTGGCGTGAAGCTGGCGCCGGAAGACGTCTGGGAGCGCATCGCTTTCGTGCTGTCGATGAAAATGCAGGAACCCCAGTTTTCCGGCCAGACCAAGGAGCGGCTGTCATCCCGCGAGGCGGCAGCTTTTGTATCCGGTGTGGTCAAGGATGCGTTCAGTCTTTGGCTCAACGCGCACCCCGAACTGGGCATGCAACTGGCGGAGCTGGCGATCAGCAACGCGGGTCGTCGCCTCAAGGCGAGCAAGAAGGTCGAGCGCAAGCGCATCACCTCAGGTCCCGCACTGCCGGGCAAGCTGGCAGACTGCGCGGGGCAGGACCCGATGCGCTCCGAGCTGTTTCTGGTCGAGGGTGACTCTGCCGGCGGCTCTGCCAAGCAGGCACGTGACAAGGAATTTCAGGCCATCCTGCCCTTGCGCGGGAAGATTCTGAACACGTGGGAAGTCGACGGCGGTGAAGTCCTTGCCAGCCAGGAAGTACACAACATTGCCGTGGCGATCGGTGTAGATCCGGGTGCTGCGGACATGAGCCAGTTACGCTACGGCAAAATCTGCATTCTGGCGGATGCCGACTCCGACGGGCTGCACATCGCGACACTGCTGTGCGCCTTGTTCGTCCAGCATTTCCGCCCGTTGGTGGATGCCGGTCATGTCTACGTCGCCATGCCGCCCCTGTACCGCATCGACTTGGGCAAGGACATCTACTACGCACTGGACGAAGCCGAGCGCGACGGTATTCTCGACCGGCTCGTGGCCGAGAAGAAACGCGGCAAGCCGCAGGTGACGCGATTCAAAGGTCTGGGTGAAATGAACCCGCCGCAACTGCGCGAAACCACCATGGACCCGAACACCCGTCGACTGGTGCAACTGACCCTGGATGACTTCGCCGCTACGTCGGAAATGATGGACATGCTGCTGGCCAAGAAACGTGCGGGCGACCGCAAGAGCTGGCTTGAGTCCAAAGGCAATCTGGCCGAGGTGCTGGTTTGATGCGGGGCTGGCTTGCAGCACTGGTACTGATCGCCACCCCTGTTTTCGCCGCGCCATTGCCGGAGCTCAAGCTGCTGTCGGAGCACCCGGTCGACGACATGGTCGGCGGCAACCTGTCCGGGCTCGCCTCCTGCAACGGTGTGTTGTGGACCGTCTCGGATCGCGACGACACCCTGCTTTACAGCCTCGACACTGAGGCTACGGTCTGGAAAGCCAAAGCGCAGACGCTGGAAATCCCGCCGATCCCGGACAGCGGCTTGTCTGCGACCCTGCGCGGGATGGCTAAAGCCTCGGCGCTGATACGTGGCGGCGACCTGGATTTTGAAGGCGTGAGCTGCGACGCGGCGGGCAATCGTTATCTCGTGAGCGAAGCCTACGCCTCAGTGCTAAAAGTGCCGGTTGAAGGCGCGCCTGTCTGGCTGGATTTACCCCGAAAAGTCGTCGAGCAAGCGCAGGCGGCCGGGATGCTTCAGCATTTCAATGCCATCTTCGAGGGCATCGCAGTCAACCCGGCAGGTGATCAATTGTGGCTCGCCGCCGAGCGTGACAAGCGCGGGCTGCTGACGGCGAAGCTTGGCAAGGAGGGCTGGGCATGCGACGCGAGTTGCATCCTGCGAGTCGAGTCGGGTGATGAAATTTTACCGCCCGAGCTGGGTGGCAAGGCAGTGTCCCAGGACTTCTCCGACATCTCGCTGTACAAGGGCAAGCTGTTCACTCTGGAGCGCGCGGCGTACAGAATCTGCCGCCGCACCCTGGCCACAGGTCAGCTGGAAACCTGCTGGTCGTTCGCCAAGGAAGCGTTGAAGCCCAACCGGCTGTATGACCAGAAGTACGGCCTGACCGAAGCGCTGGTCGTCGACGAAAAAGGCGCATGGGTGGGTACGGACAACAACTTTGGTGCCCGCGCCGACGGCGAAAAGCGTCCCGTCGTCTGGCGCTTTGCCGCGCCCGAGGGTGGCTGGGGCGGCAAGCCTTGACCCAGGCACCTCCCGGCAAACGCGCCGGGCGGGTGATGATGATCATCGCCTGGGCGGCGGCGCTGTTTCTGGCGACGCGGTTTTTCGGCGAATGGGAGCAGCGGCAGGAAAATCCGAATACCATCGTTGCCTCCGAGCATGGAGATGGCTATGTCGAGGTGAAACTGGCGAGCAATCGTGACGGGCATTTCGTCATGACCGGGCAGATCAATAGTCGACCCGTGCAGTTCATGCTCGACACGGGCGCGACCAATGTCGCCGTGCCGGAAGGCGTCGCGAAGCTACTGCGCCTTGAGCGCGGCGAGCGCGTCCAGGTAAGCACCGCCAACGGACGCACCGATGCCTTCCGGACCACGCTGCAACGGTTGCAGATTGGCGACATCGTCCTGAACAACGTGCGTGCCCTGGTGGTGCCCGGCCTGGACGGTGATCAGGTGCTGCTGGGCATGAGCGCCGTAAAGCAACTCGAATTCACACAGCGCGGCGGCACATTGCTGCTGCGCCAGACGACAAAATGATGAGGCCCGCATGAGCGACTCCCTTGACCTCAGCCTGGATGGCGTAGAACGCCGATCACTGGCTGACTTCACCGAACAGGCCTATCTCAACTACTCCATGTACGTGATCATGGACCGGGCCTTGCCGCACATCGGCGACGGTCTGAAGCCCGTACAGAGGCGCATCGTCTACGCGATGAGCGAGCTGGGCCTGGACGCCGACGCCAAGCACAAGAAGTCGGCGCGTACGGTCGGCGACGTGCTCGGCAAGTTTCATCCGCACGGCGACTCGGCCTGCTACGAAGCCATGGTGCTGATGGCGCAACCCTTCAGCTATCGCTACACATTGGTGGACGGTCAAGGTAACTGGGGTGCGCCGGACGATCCCAAATCGTTCGCGGCCATGCGGTATACCGAAGCGCGTCTGTCGCGTTATTCCGAAGTACTGCTTAGCGAGTTGGGGCAGGGCACGGCGGACTGGGTGCCGAACTTCGACGGCACGCTGGACGAGCCCGCTGTTTTGCCCGCACGCCTGCCGAACATCCTGCTCAACGGCACCACCGGCATTGCCGTCGGCATGGCCACGGACGTGCCGCCGCACAACCTGCGGGAAGTCGCGTCGGCGTGCGTGCGCCTGCTGGATGAGCCGAAGGCCACCATCGAGCAGCTGTGCGAACACATTCAGGGCCCGGACTACCCCACCGAAGCGGAGATCATCACCCCGCGCGCCGACCTGCTGAAAATCTACGAAACAGGCCGTGGCTCTGTCCGCATGCGTGCGGTGTACCGGGTTGAGGACGGCGACATCGTCGTGACTGCGCTGCCGCATCAGGTTTCCGGTGCCAAGGTGCTGGAACAGATTGCCGCGCAAATGCAGGCCAAGAAGCTGCCGATGGTGGCTGACCTGCGTGACGAGTCGGACCACGAGCACCCGTGCCGTATCGTCATCATCCCGCGTTCCAACCGTGTCGACCCTGAAGAGCTGATGCAGCACCTGTTTGCCACCACGGAGCTGGAATCCAGCTACCGGGTGAACGTCAACATCATTGGTCTGGACGGCAAGCCGCAGCTCAAGAACCTGAAGGCGCTGCTCTCGGAATGGCTCACGTTCCGCATCAACACCGTGCGCCGTCGGCTGCAGTTTCGTCTGGACAAGGTCGAACGTCGCCTGCACCTGTTGGAAGGCTTGCTGACCGCGTATCTGAACCTGGATGAAGTGATCCACATCATCCGCACCGCCGAGCATCCTAAAGCAGAGCTGATCGCGCGCTTTGCCCTGTCCGAGATTCAGGCCGACTACATCCTCGACACCCGGTTGCGTCAATTGGCGCGCCTGGAAGAAATGAAGCTGCGCGGCGAACAGGACGAATTGCTCAAGGAACAAGCCAAGTTGCTGGCCCTGCTGGGCAGTGAAACGAAGTTGCGCAAGCTGGTGCGTACTGAATTGATTGCTGACGCCGAAACCTACGGCGACAACCGCCGTTCGCCTATCGTCGAGCGCGCAGAAGCCAAGGCGCTGTCCGAAAACGAGTTGATGCCGACCGAACCGGTCACCGTGGTGCTGTCGGAAAAAGGCTGGGTGCGTTGTGCCAAAGGCCACGACATCGACGCGACCGGGCTATCGTACAAAGCGGGCGACGGATTCAAGGCCGCGGCAGCGGGGCGCTCCAATCAGTTTGCAGTCTTCATCGACTCGACCGGTCGCAGCTATTCGCTGGCGGCGCATACGTTGCCGTCCGCCCGAGGCCAGGGCGATCCGTTGACCGGACGCCTGACACCGCCGCCGGCCGCGACCTTTGAATGCGTGCTGCTTCCTGAGGATGACGCGCTCTATGTGGTCGCGTCCGACGCCGGCTACGGTTTTGTGGTCAAGGGTGAAGACCTGCAAGCCAAAAACAAGGCGGGCAAGGCGTTGCTGAGTCTGCCGGCTGGCGCGAAGGTGATCCTGCCGCGTCCGATCCCTGATCGGGAGCATAACTGGCTGGCTGCTGTGACCACCGAAGGCCGCTTGCTGGTGTTCAAGATCAGCGACCTTCCGCAACTGGGCAAAGGCAAAGGGAACAAGATCATCGGCATCCCCGGCGAGCGCGTTGCCAGTCGGGAAGAGTACGTGACCGATTTGGCGGTGATTCCCGATGGCGCCACGCTGGTGCTGCAGGCGGGCAAACGCAACCTGTCGCTCAAGCCAGACGATCTGGAGCACTACAAGGGCGAGCGCGGACGACGCGGCAACAAGCTGCCGCGCGGATTCCAACGCGTCGATGCACTGTTGGTGGAAAGCGCCAGCTAAAGCGGTCCGTTCGGGGGTCGCTCTTCGTTTCGTCACGAGAGCGACGCAGAATCGCTGGAGTCAACGCGCATATTCACGGATGATATGACGTCCTCTGGCGCCGCTATGGCGGAATGCCTTCAAGTTTCCAAAGTATTCAACATTGTGAACGCGCCATACGGCGTTCACCTGGACGGGATGATGAATTTTCTACGTGCTCCCTGTGTTCTGTTGTTGACCGGCGTGCTGGGTTTGGCCGGGTGCAGCGTTCATCAGCCCACGTCGCTCTATCAGCTGGACAGCGGCGAGCCTGGGCAACCGAAACACAATGGCGGGGTGGCCGTGCTACTGGGCCCTGTGTCGATTGCCGACTATCTGCAACGCGAAACATTACTGCAGCGTCAACCGGATGGCAGCCTCAAGGCGGCCACCGACGGCCGCTGGGCAGGCAGTCTGTCTTCTGATATCGATCAGCTGCTGCTGCGCCAACTGGCCTGGAAGCTCGACAGTCAACGCGTGGTCATGGCCCCCGCGGCCTCCAACTTCGCGCCAGATGTACAAGTGGTGCTGTCGATCACCCGCCTTGATTCGGGGGAAAAGCAGCCAGCGGTACTGGACGCCCAGTGGCGTTTGCTGGACCGGCGCGGCAATGTTCGCGACAGCAAGCTGATTCACCTGGAAGAGCCGCACGCAGGTTCTTCAGCTGCACAGGTCAAGGCGCAGGGGATCTTGCTGCAGCGCCTTGCGGACAAGCTGAGCGTCGCGGTCAAGCCGATCGCCAGCCAGCCTCTGATTGCGGACGAGCCGAAGAAAGCCGCAGCGCCAGCGAAAACCCGTACTGATCAAGACAAGCCAAAGATTCCGATGGCATCACCGATTCGCACCGATCTGGAAGTGTTCCGCTTCTAGAATCGGCGCCCACAAAAAAGCCCGCAGCGATGCGGGCTTTTTTGTGTGTGACGCTTAGACCTTGCGCGCCTCATGCATGCGCGCCAGTTGACGCTCCAGCATCGACGGGTACGGCTCCATCAGGCGCTCAACGCAGCTGGCACCCTCTGGGCTCGCAATCGGACGAATGCGTGCGCGCTGACGGATGGTGGCGTCTTCGCTGATCTTGCGCTCCACCAACAACAGATTGCGGCTGTGTTGCGACAGGGCCAGGGCGTCCTGGGCCGTTTCGGTGAGCAGCAGATCGATCTGGTTCATGCCGTGCAGCCCTTCGCCCAGTGTCAGGCCCAGCTGCAATTGCAGGGTGATGCCGCTGTCTGCGACTTCGATCTGCAGCGCGTGGCTCAATGCGCGCAGCAACTCACCGCAGCAAATCGCGTTGGTCAGGTAATCATCGCCGCTGTCCTGGGTGCTGAAAACCATCAGCGAACTGCCGTCGTTCAGCGTGTGCAGTTCGCTGTCGTAGAGCGATGCTGCCTGGTCGATGCAGTCACGGTAACGTTCAAGCAGCTCGGTCAGGCGCGTGCGCGGTAGCCGACGCAGTTGCTCCTGAGAACCCAGCTGTACGGCCAGCACGGCGCTGTATTGAGGTTGCAATGGCACGACCGGAAGGATCGGGCGCGGCGCGGGTTTTGGCGCAGCGGGAGAATGATCACGCAGGTCGGCGAACGGATCCTCTTCGTCTTCCTCGTCCTCCTCGGCAGCGATACGCCGCGTGGGAATAACTGTGGCACGCGGTTTGGGCCCGTCGTCGAAGTCAGGGTCGTTCAGGTCGCTGCTGTCGAACTCGGGCGAAGCGTCCTCGTCGTCTTCGGACTTTACAGGCTCGGGGACGGGCGCCGGTTCCGGCTCGGGCGGCGCATAGGACGTCTTGAGTTGGCGTGCCAGATCGCCGATCTCGTCCTGACGATCAGTGGCCGGCGTGTAGGGGTCGATGTAGCGCAACCACATGCGCAGTTGCAGCATCGGCGTGGAAATATGACGACCCAAACGCAGGCTCAATGCCAGGGCCAGGGCCAGCAGGATACCGGCCAGAATGGCCATGCTCTGCAAACTGATGGTCAGCGGCTGTTGGAACTGGGCCATGTCCAGGCTGATGCGCAGCGTGCCGGCCACCACGTCCTGGAAGGTGATCTTGATCTCGTACAGGCCTTCCGCTTCACCCAATAAGCCGTTTTTCGGACGCTGCCCGGCTTCGGCAAGAATGCGGTTGTCGGGGCTATAGATAGCAGCGTGGGCCACCAGCGGATTTTTAACCAGATTGCCCAACAGCACGTTGAGGCTGAGGATATCGTTGGACACCAGCAGCTCGGTGGCGGAGGTGGCGGTCTGCGTGGTCAGGGCTTGCCCCAATGCGTCAGCCTGTTCGTGCATGGCTTGCTTGAACTGCAAACCCATGACGCAGGCGTAGATCACCAGGGCCAGCGCGACGAGGATCACGTTGTGGCTGGCGATACGCAAAGCAATCGGTACACGTCGATGACGCAATGCCCGGAAGATCAGCAAGAAGAAATTATCGGTTTTTACTGGCGTGGGCCGGTTCACTGAGCACGGCTCTCGTGGTGAAGTTGGGGCGCAGTATAGCGAGCGACCCTGTGGCGGCAAAGCGCTGGCTGTGCCCGGCGGTCACTGAAAGTGCGTAGAATGCGGTTTTTTTCCACTGCGGGGGTGCGCCTTGCGCGAAATCGTCCTGATAAACATTACTGGTGAAGACCGTCCGGGTCTCACCGCGGCCATTACCGGTGTGCTGGCCCAAGGCGGCGTCAACATTCTCGACATCGGTCAGGCGGTGATCCACGACGCGCTGTCGTTCGGCCTTCTGGTCGAAATCCCCGCCACAGAGGCAGGCGCGTCGGTGCGCCAGAATGTTCAGGCAACGGTTGACGAACTGGGGCAGCAAGTACGCTTCACCCAGGTCGGCGAAGCTGACTATCAGCACTGGGTCGACGGCCAGGGCAAGGCCCGGCACATCGTCACGCTGCTGACCCGCAAGGTCACCGCCGAGCAACTGCAGACGGTCAGCGCGATCACTGCCAAATATGGCTTGAACATCGACCGCATCGACCGCCTCTCGGGGCGCATGCCGCTGGACATGCCCACGGAGAAGAGCAAAGGCTGCATCGAATTTTCGGTGCGCGGCGAACCGGTCGATCCCCAGCAGATGCAGGCCGAGTTCCTCCATGTGGCTCAGGAGCTGAACGTCGATATCGCGTTCCAGCAGGATTCACTGTTCCGTCGCAACCGTCGCCTGGCGGTATTCGATATGGATTCGACGCTGATCGAAGCCGAAGTGATCGACGAGCTGGCCAAAGCCCACGGCGTGGGCGATCGGGTTTCGGAGATCACCGAGCGCGCCATGCGCGGCGAACTGGACTTCCGCGCCAGTTTCAAAGAGCGACTGGCGCTGCTCAAGGGCCTGGACGTCAAAGTGCTGGACGAGATCGGCGCCTCGTTGCGCTTGACCGAAGGCGCAGAGACCCTGTTTGCCGAACTCAAACGGCTGGGCTACAAGACCGCCATCCTGTCGGGCGGCTTCACCTACTTTGCTCGGCAACTGCAGGCCAGGTTGGGCATCGACTACATCTTCGCCAACGAGCTGGAAGTGGTTGACGGCAAATGCACGGGCAACGCGGTCGAGCCGATCGTCGACGCCCAGCGCAAGGCCGATCTGCTGCGGGAACTGGCAAGCAAGGAAGGGTTAAGCCTGGAGCAAACCATTGCGGTGGGTGATGGGGCCAATGACCTGCCGATGCTTGCCATCGCGGGGCTGGGAGTGGCGTTCCGCGCCAAACCGCTGGTCAAGCAGTCGGCGAAGCAGGCGATCTCGACGCTGGGTCTGGACGGTGTGCTGTATTTGCTGGGTTTGCGCGACCGGGAAGGTCGCAGCGCTTAAAGGCGTGAACGCTGAGGCATCTGCAAGGGATGCCTCGCGGGCTTACAGCACCGTCCACAGCGAGTCGAATTCCTGTTCCGGGCCGTTGCCGTCAGGCGTTGCCGCTTTCTTCGGCCCTTCGAGAATCTGATATTCAAACTGGTTGTAACTGCCCGTGGTGGCACGACGATTACTCAGACTGGCACGCCGTTGTTCGCCGCTGGTGTTGATCATTACCTTGGAGCCGTCTTCGAACGGCAACCGAGGTGCAATGACCGTCGCGGGCACGTCGATGGCGCGAACTTCCGGCAACAGCAGGGCGCGTAGAAACTGACTGCTCTGCTCGGCGCGAGTCAGTTGCATGCCGCACGCCTGCGCAAAGGGCGCGATCAACTCAACGCCCATCTGCATGCCGCCGCCGCGAACCTGCCGCACCCAGCGCACCACCGCAATACTCCAGCCGTGGCCATGGTCCTGAATGCCGATCATCTCACCGGCCTGCAACTGGTCGGGTACTTCCTTGGGCCAGGCGAGGCAGTAACCCCCCGGGCTGTGATTGACGATGTGCAGCGCATACGTAGGGAAGCTTTTTTGCCCGTCGGAGGCCGCATTGCCTTCAGCGTCATCGCGCTTGTACTCGATTTCCTCGAATGGAAGCATTCGGTCGGACGTGCCATCGCGTTGCACGTCGGCTGTATGCGCCCACGGATCGTGCTTCACCGGCTGCAAGGGTTGTAGCGAGAATTCGGCGACTTTGGAGAGGGTCGACATTTGAAGCAGGTCGCTGAACGATTGCTGACCGCCGACGTAATAGTGCAACGCACTCATGCCCACGCAGACGGTCAATGTGCCTTGCCCCGGCGTGCGTTGAAACGCACGTTCCGACACGTCGCCCCAGGCCGCTGCCAGGTGCTGCAGGACGTCGATGGATAATCCAGGCGGCATTTTGAGTGCAGATTTCGAGCGTTCTTCGACGGGGGTCAGGGTGTAGCGCTCCAGAGCCCTCGACAGAGGTCGGGGATCGATGCCGAGCAAATTCGGGCGTTGATCGTCGTCGTACAGCGCGGCATAGCGCGGCGCCGTGTCCGTGCCCGGCGAAACTGCGTACAGGCTGTTGCCGTCCAGCGGCTGTTGCAGCGTGACCATCGCGCTCCACGCGTCCAGCGCTTCGGCCAGCTTGCCGATGTTGTGCTGGCGCATCTGGTTGCAGCGCGAGCAGCCCATCAGCAGCGCAACGATGTAAGTCTGTTCGACGCTCATCGCCTGCGTGTTATGAGCGAGGCTGTCGGCAACGGGTACGTTATGCAGTTGATGCTGACGGGCGATCTGATAGATCTGGTTCAGCTCCAGCCACAAGCCGTCCTGCACCGGACAGTAAAGCTGGTTGGCACGGATCAGAGGGCCGTTCAGGCAGCTGAGCGCGCGTTGAAGCGCAGTCGTCAGCAGGCCAATCCGGTCCCTGCTGAGTTTGACGGCGACCCGGGCGATGATCTGCTTGTAGCCAATCGCCAGATGGTTTTGCAGGGCCTGGCAGAGGTTGGCAACCTTGCGCGGACGTTCTTCTAGAACGACCGACTGGTTGAGAAAATGGCGCTCCAGGTGCTTGCACACGAAAAAGACTTCCGGGCGAAGCAGTTCGAGGAGCTGCATGCGATTGTCACTGGGTGTGAGCAGCTGGTTCAGCTCGCCGAGCCCTTGATAGAGCTGACGTGCCATTTCACCGAGATTGGCCTTGGGCAGCGTGGCGATCCAGCGCTTCAGGTCTTTGGGGGTTGCGTCACAGAACGACAGGCTCGACTGCGTCGGCACAGGTGCGCGCAACAACAGAGGGAGACTTAAATTACTCATGTGACAAGCAAACTCCAACAACTACAGGCCTGAACGGCGGCGTCAAACTCCGGGGTCAAGCACCCTCGCCGAGCGAAAAGAGCACGTTTACGTCCACTGAAAGTGAAGTTTCCTACAGCACTGACAAAGAACTCTAGCAGCATCCAGCGACAGCCGCAGCTTGGGCAGCCGTGCGGCCAGACCCGGCATCCTCAAGGTCGTGACGCCAGCGCGGCGACGGAAACAGTTCGCGCCAGAAAACCAGCATCACGCGTTCAGGGAAAAGCTAACGCAAGAATCAAGCCTGCAATGGCAACGCGAGCCCTTGGCCCATCTGCACAGGCGAACCCGCCGCCAGCAGTTCGGACCACTTCACCTGGTTTGGCCCAAACAGCACGATAGCCGTGGAGCCCAGCTTGAAGCGACCCAGCTCTGCACCTTTTTCCAGATGAATGGGGGCACGCGCTGCTTCGTCGTAACGGAAGGTTTTGAGCTCGCGCTTGGGTGGCGTGACCAGGCCAGCCCAGACGGTTTCGATAGAGGCAACAATCATCGCCCCCACCAGCACGACGGCCATCGGGCCGCGCTCGGTGTCGAACAGGCACACCACGCGCTCGTTACGCGCGAACAGCTCCGGTACGTTTTCTGCTGTGGTCTGGTTTACGGAGAACAACCGGCCCGGCACATAAACCATTTCGCGCAGCGTGCCAGCGAGCGGCATGTGAACGCGGTGGTAGTCCTTCGGCGAAAGATAGACGGTCGCGAAATCGCCACCCATGAATGGCGCGGACAGGCGAGCATCGCCGCCGAGCAGTTCCAGCACGCTGTAGCTGTGGCCCTTAGCCTGGAAAATCCGGCCGTGTTCGATTGGGCCCAGTTGGCTGACCGCACCGTCCGCAGGGCTGAGGATCGCACCCGGCGTTGGGTCCAGCGGGCGAGCACCCGGCTTGAGCGCACGGGTGAAGAAGTCATTGAAGTGCGGGTAGGCGGTGATGTCCTCGACCTGGGCCTGAGACATGTCCACCTGATAGCGGCGCGCAAACCATTGGGTGAAAGCATTCTTGAACCAGCGCACGCGGCATTCGGCCACGCTGCCTGCCAGTTGCGACAGCAAATGATGGGGAAGCAGATACTGGAAAAGGATAAACAGACGCTGTTTCATCAAGATTCCTAAAACGTTTGAATAGGGGAATGCGGGTCGACGCCACATTGGGCGCCGATTTTATTTCTCGATCGGGGTGTCCGGATGGTTGCCCCACTCGCCCCACGAGCCGGCGTAGCCCTTGACCCGCGGGTAGCCCAGCGCCTTGGCCACCAGATAGGTGAAGCCTGAGCGATGGTGGGTCTGGCAGTGGGTGATGACTTCTTTGTCCGGGGTAATCCCCAGGCCCTCGAGGATCTGTGGCATGTCTTTGCGGATGCGCAGGTCGCGGGCCTGATCCATGCCTGCCGTCCATTCGAAGTTCACGGCGCCGGGAATGTGACCTCCCTTGGCGGCGACAACTTTTTCGCCGGAGTACTCGGTTGGCGCGCGTGCGTCCCAGACCGCCAGATCAGCGGCGCCCAGGCGGCTTTGGACGTATTCCCGAGTCGCCGTGGGTTCGTCGTGCAAAGTCAGTGAAACCGGACCGCCGACGGCTCTCGGTACATCCGTCGACAGCGCGAGGCCTTCGGCTTGCCAGGCGAGCAGGCCACCGTCGATATAGTGATACTTTTTGTGTCCGATGACGTCGAGCAGCCAGATGAAACGGCCGGCCCAGCCACCCCCTTCGTCGTCATACACCACGTAGACCGCGTCGGGGTTGTGGCCCAGCTCGCCGAATAGCGTTTCGAGATGCGCGTGCGTTGGCAACAGCCCTGGCGCGGGTGGCAGCCCCAGCTGCGTGCGTTTCGGGTCGACGAATCGAGCGCCGGGGATGTGGCCGGCCTCGTAGCGGGCCGGGCTGGTCAGGTCGACCAAAATGAGCTCTGGCGCGCTGAGGCGTGCTTGCAGGTCGGCGGGTTCGATGACCAGCGGCAAGCTTGAAAAGGCAGCCATGTAGCGTCTCCGGATCGCGAAAAGGTTGCGAATTGTAGCTCAGCCTTCAGCCATTGCGACGGCTAAAGGTGGTAAGGGCTTTCTCGATGCACTGACCGGTTTTGCCGAAAGCTTGCACAGAGACTTCGGAAAACATTCCTCCACCCTGGTCGGCGACCACCATCATCACGACACGGCCATTGCTGGCGAGCGAGCGAATCAGCAGGTTGTCTCCACTGAAAAGATTGCGTAACTGCGCCGGCAGCAGCGCCGAAAACTGGGCGTTGTTGGCCGGCGTGAGGCGCAGTTGCGTAGGCTGGGCGAGCAGGCGTTGCAGCACCGTGCTGTCTTTATAAGGAATCAGCAGCGCAGCGGCCGACTTATCCACACCTGCGATCTGATGCACGCGCAGGCTGTCGGTCTTGCGATCAGTCATCAACAGCACCACTCGCTGCATGCCCGCTGCTACCAGCGCATCGCGGGCACACGTGGTCAGGTGCATGGCGTTGATAAAGATGCCGGGTTCCTTCAGCAGGTCGGCGCAGTGTTTGCGCCATAGCTGCAAGGCGTCGGGCGAGGGCGGTGGGGCAGGCAGCAACCCTTTGTGTACCCGACGGGTCTTCCATGGCCAAAGCAATGCCTGCGCCGGGTGCCAGATATCCGGACCGCCATGCTGCCGGGCGCTGGCCGCCGCGTTCTGGTGAACCTGCTGCTGAAGGTCGTCCAGTGATTGCTGCAGATACAGGCTGGTCAGTAGCTGCCAGCGCAGGTTGTGCGGCGTGTCCCAAGCCTGGTGTGCCGACAGCGCGAGACCGTTGGCCAGCAAGATTGTGTTGGCAGGCTGGTTCAGCCAGCGCCGCAGCGGCTGGTCCGCGTCGAGTTGTTGTTGCTGCTTGAGCGGGTCGTCGTTGCTGTGCGCGATGCGTAGCACGCTGACTAGGTTGCGTTGCTGTGAAGTCAGCAGCTCGTAGCCCTGCGTCACCCAGACAGGCAGCCGCCAGTGGTGAGCCAGCGCCTGACACAGATGCACCAGCCGCACGCCGAACAACGCGTTCTCCACCGTCTTGGCGCACTCGCCCTTGTGAATCACCCGCAACTCCCATTCTTCGAGCAGGGTGGGGTGCGCCAGGGCCATGGGCCAGAGGGGCGAGAGAAACAGCAGGCTTCCCAGATGGATGTCTTGCCACAGCCGTGCCAGTTGGTTGGCAAACAAGCCGTAAGCCTGCTGCATGGCGTGCTGACTGATCATCTGTATTTGACGCAGCGCCACCGGAATATCGCGTGCATCGACGCTCGGCAGTCGCGCCAGCAGCGCTTCGGTGCGCGCCAGGCCCAACCTGTTGATAGCGACCTCGAGACTTTCCGCAGGCTGCGCCAGCGCGCCGCTGTTCAGGTTGGCCTCGCGCAGTACGTTGAGCACCAGCGCGGGGCTGTCTTGCATGAGATCGGCGATGTCGCGCAGCGAGCGACGGCTGTCGGTCAATGCCGCCTGCACGCGCTGATGCGCCACCGCCGGCACCGGCAAGGCAATGCTGTCGAGCTGCTTTATCCAGTTATCCAGGGTGCGCGGAACAGGGAGCGAAGAAGCTTTATCTGATTGCATTCACAACACCCGTACGGCTGGGAGATTTTGATCGATGTCGGATACTGGCATCATGCTGGCCCTCGCGGCGCAACGTCCCGCGCCATGCATCGGTCAGCATTTTCCTGCGATCTGACTATAGTCTGGCGCATTCATGCCGATAAGCAGGACAAGAGTATCAAGCGCTTCTCGCACAATGACCATGAACCCGACTCAGTAAAGTATTTTCTACCTATGGCAAAAATTATCGGCATCATCGTCGTTTTCGCGAGCGTTCTCGGCGGATACGTACTGTCCCACGGTCAGATCGCTGCGTTGATTCAGCCTTTCGAGGTCATGATCATCGGCGGCGCGGCGCTGGGTGCATTCCTGCAAGCGAACCCGGGCTATATGACCATGCTGGTCATCAAGAAGTCCTTGAAGATGTTCAGCACCCGGTTCACCCACGGCTACTACCTGGAAGTGCTGGGGCTGGTGTACGAGATCCTCAACAAGAGTCGTCGCGAAGGCATGATGGCCATCGAGGGCGATATCGAAGAGCCCGAAAACAGCCCGATCTTCGCGAAATACCCAGGCGTGCTCAAAGACACTCGCATGATCGCGTTCATCTGCGATTACCTGCGCATCATGTCCTCCGGCAACATGGCGCCCCACGAGCTGGAAGGCTTGTTCGACATGGAACTGCTGAGCATGAAAGAAGAGCTCGAGCACCCGTCCCACGCAGTGACCGGTGTCGCCGACGCCATGCCGGGTTTCGGTATCGTTGCGGCGGTACTGGGTATCGTGGTGACCATGGCCTCGCTCGGTTCCGGCGACAAGGCGGCGATCGGCATGCACGTGGGTGCGGCACTGGTCGGGACCTTCTTCGGTATTCTCGCGGCCTATGGTTTCTTCGGCCCGCTGGCGACTTCCCTGGCCCACGATGCCAAGGAAGAAATGAACGTCTATGAATCGATCAAGGCCTCGCTGGTGGCTTCGGCCTCGGGCGTACCGCCTTCGCTGGCCGTTGAGTTCGGCCGCAAAGTTCTTTATCCCGCCCATCGCCCCAGCTTCAGCGAGCTGGAACAAGCTGTTCGCGGTCGTTGATCCATGGAAAATAATCAGCCGATCATCATAAAGCGCGTCAAGCGCTACGGCGGAGGGCATCACGGCGGCGCCTGGAAAATCGCGTTTGCCGACTTCGCGACGGCAATGATGGCGTTCTTTCTGGTGCTCTGGCTGATGTCGTCCGCGACGCCTGAGCAGTTGATCGCTATTGCCGGCTATTTCAAGGACCCGGTGGGTTTCTCCGACAGCGGCTCGCCTTACGTGATTGATCTGGGCGGTTCGCCGGAGATGTCTCCGGACCAGACGCTCAATCCGGAGGTAAAATCCACGCCTGCGCCGGATCGCGTGCCGGTCGATGCTGACCAGCAGGATGCTGCCGCCGAGCAGGTCGAGCAGGATCGTCTGGAAATGCTGTTGCAGGAATTGCAGACCAAGGTGAACGAGAACCCGCAACTGGCGAAGTTCAAGGACCAGATTCTGTTCGAGATCACCCAGGACGGTTTGCGCATTCAGATCATGGACGCCGAAAACCGTCCGATGTTTGATATCGGCAGTGCGAAGCTCAAACCGTATTTCGAAGACATCTTGCTGGCGATGGCTGACACAATTAAAGCCGTGCCAAACAAAGTCAGCATCAGCGGTCACACTGACGCGACGCCCTTTGTCGGCAACAATGGCTTCGGTAACTGGGAGCTGTCCGCCGGAAGGGCCAACGCTGCACGGCGTGCGCTGCTTGCCGGTGGTTATCCTGATCAGCAAGTGGCGCGTGTGGTGGGTTACGCCTCTTCCGCGCTGTACGACAAGGAGCACCCGCAGAACCCCATTAACCGCCGCATCGATATCGTGGTGATGACCAAGAAAGCGCAGCAGCGTATCGAAGGCGCACAGAACTCCGGCGAAGCACCGCAAACGCCGGATGCACCAGGAGCCGCTGCGCCATTGCCAACACCTAGCGCTACCGCACCGGCCAATCAGCCGGGGACGTCGATTTCCTCGCCCGCAGTTGATCCACAGGCTTACGCCCAACCCCACGAGATTCGGCAGAAGCTGAACATCTTCGATCAGGGCCAGCTGAAGATCGACGAAACCAAGAACTGAAACCTGTGTAGCAGACGCAAAAACGCCGCGATGATCGCGGCGTTTTTGTTTTGTTGCATAGAGTCTTATATGAGGCCAGAAACCTTACTTTGGAGTGGGTACCGCATTATTCTTGCTTAAAGCCGGATTTGCCGTTGGCAGCACGCCACTCTTTGACTTCCTGAACAACAGCCTCTGAACTGTCTTCGCGTCCTTCTTTAGGGTAGAACAGTAGATCTGATCCATCTGGGTGCTCGGTAAGAGCTTCAAATTTCTGCACGTTTTTTATATCTTCCTCTTCGGTATGGTCACCGTTACAAATGCTATCTACGAATTCAAGAAATTCTTTTTCAGTGTAATCAGAGATAAGGCTCTTAGACATTATGTTCTCCTATTTATGAATGCTTATATGTAGCTTTGGTGTGGTAATGGTCATGTTGTCAATATCGTAAACTTTCCCGCCCGCAGCAATCGGTATTTTGTGATGAATTTCAAATTTTTCTCGAGCGCCTACCTTTTCTTTTTTGGGAGTAAAAGGTGATTTTCCGTATTGGAGGTTTATTTTGTTTCTCCTGTTGAACTGAACAGATAGCGTCGGACTGCTAGCTACAGCCTCCCAGAATGCCTTGCGAAAATCTCCAAAGTTACGGAAATGACGCCCTCTAAGCTGGTTTGCAATTTCTATAGGGAGAGCAACCCCCTCTCCAGTCGAAGCTCCGCTCAACCATCTCTCTCCAGCCTGCTCTCCGTTACCTGTTACGGTCCCTGGTTCCTCCCTCCGATCTTTAAACATTACGTAGATCGGGGAGAGTCCCGAGTCTATGGGGAAGACAATGATCAAATCGTTGAAGCTTGTATCTGCCAATTGCGGGTATGTATCAATTCTTCCTTCAGCCGGGGTTATGCTTGGGCCAAGGATCATCGATGGCGCTGGTTCCTCAGTTGGAAGGGTAGTCGAACTGTTCTCGGGCGTTTCTGCTGGCGTCCAGATTAGAGTCCTAGGCGGGCTATCTGCGGTTGTGAGGCTGTAAGTGTTGGTCTCTTGGTGATGCGTAGCTGCGACGACCTTCACTAATGTTGGCAAGCTTGACGCAGTCGCATGAATCACAATGACCTCTGAATTGCCTTCCTCGTGGGGTTTCGAGCTGATTCGAAATGGCAATTCAACAGCACCCCCGTCGGCTGCAACAGTGTGTAGGTCCTGCCTTTCCTCAGGAGCCATTTCTGACAAGGGAAGGCTGAAAAAGTAATCTTCCGGCAGTTCACCATCAGCAAGCTTGGGCGAGTATATCAATGCCGAAACGCCCACAAAAAGCCCGGCAGCCACACTTGAAACTGTTGTGGTCAGAGTTGCTATTGCCGCCCGGATGACTGCATGCAAGGTGAGGGCGCCGGTTTCAACGAGCGCGATAGCACCCGACGCTGTTACCAGCGAGGGCTGAGTAACGCCGATGGATCCTCTTATGTGATAAATGTTGGCCACTGCACTTGCGTCAGCCTCCGGCCCATTGCTCTCATGAGATAGTTTTTGTGCTTCGCTTGCGGCCCGCTCTTGTTCAATTGCTATGCGCTGTGCTTCCGCTTCCGCCTGTGCAGCCAGCTGCGCTTGCTCTTCGGCGTGCCGCCGTGCTTCCGCTTCCGCCTGTGCAGCCAGCTGCGCTTGCTCTTCGGCATGCCGCCGTGCTTCCGCTTCTGCTATAGCTTGTTGCGCTCGAACCACCTCTATTTCGGCGTCTAGAGAGGCAGCTTGTTCATTGAGGATTCTGATCGTCGCTGTGAGAAGCGTGACTCCGTGAGCAGCGCTGTAAGATTCAATCCAGGCTTTAAATACCTCATCAGGGCTCTTTGAGCGTATGCGTGGAAAAAATGCATTTACGAAGTCGACAGGGTTTCGATTTAGAGGACTGCTTCCATAGAATGCGTTGGCAGTCTCATTGCTTCGGTGAAGCTCGTCACTTTTCGAGTTGATCAGCATGTCAATTGCTGCTCTCCTTCGCGTCAGCTTCTCGATCACAGAAAGTGCGGCGCTCCCTACAACTAAATTGATTTCGTCTTCGGTGGCTGCAAAGAGCTGCTGCAGATTCGTCGAATAGTCGTTGTCAACGGCATTTGCAGTGGTGCGTGTAAGTACATAGATTGCGATGCTTGCCCTAGGGTGTCGAATGTTTATTTTCTTGCCAAGCTCTGCCATCGAAGATAAGCCGGAAAATCGTTCACTCCACGGCAGAGGCCGGGCTATATGGCCTGGTAATGTAATTGGAGGCGGAGGTGGTGGTGGCGAGGGCGTAATGATGAGTGGTGGTAATTCAATTTGATTGGGCATGGTGAAGCTCCTTGTTTTTTTTGTCTTCCATTCATCAGTTGAGAGATAAAGCTTAAGTTTGGAAGTTCGCGAAACTGATGTAATGCATCTCCACGTTGCATAGTTTGAGTGTGTTCGGCAAGTGCAATTTTCATTAAGGGATAATAGATAGGTGTGCGAGCTTAGTCGCTTGCCGCTCTGGGGCGGGTGTTTGAAGGTCGTTTACAGTGCGTAAAAAAACGCCGCGATGATCGCGGCGTTTTGGTTCGTTCGTTTAAGCGCTGTCCCTGCGCTCAGGAGCTTGCTTGCGAGTCAGTAACTGCTTTCCGGCAAACTAGCGATGATCGAGCGATAGCTGTTCATTCGCTGCTGCTGAACGCGGCCATCTGCAAGGCCCTGCAACAAGGCACAACCCGGCTCGCGGTCATGCTTGCAGTCACGGAAGCGGCATCGACCGAGCAGGTCATTGAACTCGATGAAGCCCGCTTCGACGTCGGCACGGCTGACATGGCCGAGGCCGAATTCACGAATGCCCGGAGAGTCGATCAGGTCGCCGCCGCGCGGGAAGTGGAACAGGCGCGCGGTGGTCGTGGTGTGCGTGCCTTGGCCCGAATACTCAGACAGCGGCCCGACCCGTGTACCTACTTCCGGCAGCAGGCTGTTGACCAGCGAAGATTTGCCCACGCCGGACTGACCGACGAACACACTGATGTGGCCATCCAGTTGATCCTGCAGTTGCTGCATGCCATCGCCGTGGTGGGCCGAGACTTCCAGCACCGGATAACCCAGCGTGCGGTATACCGCCAGCAGCGCATTGAGCGCAGGGGCATTTTGGTCGTCGATCAAGTCAAACTTGTTCAGCAGCAACAGAGGCCGAATGCCTGCGTGTTCGGCAGCCACCAGGTAGCGATCGATCAGGTTGGCGTGAGGCTCGGGCGCAGGTGCGAATACGATCACGATCAGGTCAACGTTGGCGGCGACCGGCTTGAGCTGGCCTCGGCTGTCCGGGCGGCTCAGCTCGGTGTCGCGGGGCAGTTGCGCAACGATGACGCCGATGCCCTGGTTGCCTGCGCGCCAGACGACTCGATCCCCAGTCACCAGCGCTGGCAGGTTGGCGCGCAAGTGGCAGCGGAATACCTGACCTTGCAGTTCGCCGTCCTGCGCCTCGACTTCTACCTGCACGCCGAAATGCGCGATCACCAGCCCCGTCTGCTCCGGGCCCAGATCGCCGCCTTCCAGCGTTTCGAGGGCGGTTGACTCACGCTTGGCGGCACGCGCGGCGCGCTCGCCCTGAATCTTTTCGATGCGCCAGTTCTGGCGGCGATTGAGTTGGCGTTTGGCCATGGGTGTTCAGTGTCTCGTTTTATGACGCATAAAGCTGCTGAGGTGTGAAACGCGGGGAGTCTAGCACGCCTAATACGCTAAACTGCGCGCCTGAGCTGAGGAGCCGACATATGCAGAACAAACAGAATCTGATCTGGATCGACCTGGAAATGACCGGTCTGGACCCTGATAACGACGTCATCATCGAGATGGCAACGATCATCACCGACAGCGAACTCAACACGCTGGCCGAGGGCCCGGTCATCGCGGTTCATCAAAGCGACGAGCTCCTGGACGGCATGGACGAATGGAACACTCGTCAGCACGGCGGTTCCGGCCTGACCCAGCGCGTGCGCGAGAGCATCATTTCCACCGCCGAAGCTGAAGCCATGACCTTGGAGTTTATCAAGCAGTGGGTGCCAGAGCGCAGTTCGCCGATCTGTGGCAACAGCATCTGCCAGGATCGACGCTTCCTTTATAAGCGCATGCCAACCCTGGAAAATTACTTCCATTACCGCAACCTTGACGTCTCGACCCTCAAGGAGCTGGCCGCGCGCTGGTCGCCTGATCTCAAGTTCAAGAAGGGCAGTACCCACTTGGCGCTGGACGATATCCGTGAGTCGATTGCCGAGCTGCGTTTTTACCGCGAGCACTTCATCAAGTCCTGATGACAGAGCACTGGTCGCCATGCCCGCTCGCCAACGGAGCCGGCCAAGGCGAGTGCTCTCTGTTGGTGCGTCGGTCGAGTGGTTAGACTGCGCTCATTTCTCGCAGGGACTGCCGCCATGTTGTTGATGCTCTACCTCATCGCCATTACTGCCGAAGCCATGACCGGCGCGCTGTCCGCAGGTCGTCGCGGCATGGACTGGTTCGGTGTGGTGCTGATCGCGTGTATCACGGCGTTGGGCGGCGGGTCGGTTCGCGACGTGTTGCTGGGCCATTACCCGCTGACGTGGGTCAAGCACCCCGAGTACCTGATTCTGACCAGTCTCGCGGCGCTGGTGACCATTTTCATCGCTCCGCTGATGCGCCATCTGCGCTCGCTATTTCTGGTGCTCGACGCCTTGGGGTTGGTGGCGTTTACCCTGATTGGCTGCATGACCGCCCTGGACATGGGCCTGAGCATGACCGTCGCCGCTGTAAGCGGGGTCATCACGGGCGTGTTTGGCGGGATCCTGCGGGACATCTTCTGCAACGACATTCCCCTGATATTCCGCCGCGAGCTGTACGCCAGCGTGTCGTTCGCCGCCGCGTGGTGTTTTTTGCTGTGTCAGTACGCCGGGTTGCCGGTGGAGCAGGGGACGCTGATCACTCTGTTTGGTGGGCTGCTGCTGCGGCTGCTGGCGATCAGGTTTCGCTGGGAGATGCCCAAGTTTGTTTACAAGGACGGGCATTGAGCATCGCTCTATCAGAGCAGGCGCCCTGCCGCCCTGGTTTCATGCTGCCGCAGCGCCCATTCCACGTGCTCACGCACCATCTCTGACGGATGCTCCCGCCGCGCCTTCAGCGCTTCGATCACTGGAATGGTGGACGGCGCATTGCCCAGACCCACTGCCAGATTCCTCAGCCAGCGCTCATACCCGGCGCGCCGCAGCGGCGAGCCCTCGGTATTACTCAGAAATGTCGTTTCATCCCACAAAAACAGCGTTGCCAGTTCGGCGTTATCCAGGCCGTGGCGGGGTTTGAAGTCGGCCTGATCGGTCGGCCGGGCGAAGCGATTCCATGGGCACACGATCTGACAGTCATCACAGCCGAACACCCGATTGCCGATCAGTGAGCGCAGCTCTTCGGGGATCGACGACTTCAGTTCAATGGTCAGGTAGGAAATGCATTTGCGCGCATCCAGCACGTAGGGCCCGACAAACGCATTGGTTGGACACACATCCAGGCACGCCGTGCAGCGCCCGCAATGCTCGGTGGCGTGGGGCGCGTCCACCGGCAGCGGCAGGTCGACGAACAGCTCGCTCAGGAAAAAATAACTGCCGGCCTTGCGATTGAGCACCAAGGTGTTCTTGCCGATCCAGCCCAGCCCCGCCTGTTCAGCGATCGCCTTCTCCAGCACGGGCGCGCTGTCCACGAACGCGCGGAACCCGAAGGGTCCGATTGCCTGCTGAATGCGCTCCGCCAGTTGCTGCACGCGCTTGCGAATCAGCTTGTGGTAATCACGCCCCAGCGCGTAACGGGACACGTAGGCTTTCTCGGGCTGCCCCAGCAACTGGGCCATCTGCGTGTCGCCGGGCAAGTAATCCATGCGCAGCGACACCACGCGAAGCGTGCCCGGTACCAGCTCGTCGGGATGCGAACGTTTGCTCCCATGCGCTGCCATATAGTCCATCTCGCCGTGGTACCCGGCGTCGAGCCAGCGCTCCAAGTGTTGCTCGTGCTCGGCCAGGTCCAGCCCCGAGATCCCGACTTGCTGAAAGCCGAGCTCGCGCGCCCATTCCCTGATCGATTGGGCAAGATCAGCCAGCCCGGTTGCCGAGAGGGGCGCTGAGGCTGTGGATGGATCTACAGTTATCGCGGACATGCAAGGAGGACACCGGGGCGCAGGTGCGTATAATTCTGCCAGACATCGGAGCTCAAAGACGCATGTTGCACAGCAAACCGCCATTTCCCGACGCACTGTACAGCGCTGCTCAGGTGCGCGACCTCGACGCGCACCTGATTGCCGCCGGCACTCCCGGCTTCGAGCTGATGCAGCGCGCCGCCCACGCTGCGTGGCGTGCGATACGCCGTCGCTGGCCCGAGGGCAGACAACTAACGGTCATGGCAGGTCGCGGCAACAACGCCGGCGACGGTTATCTCATTGCTGCACTGGCCCGGCGCGCCGGCTGGCAGGTTGGCGTGCTGGCCGTGGGCGAATGCGATGCGCTGGCTGGCGATGCCTTGTTCGCTTATGAAGAAGCCGTTGCGGCAAACGTCGATATTCAGCCCTGGCAGCAGCAAGCGCTGGCCGGGATCATCGTCGATGCGCTGCTGGGTACCGGGCTGACAGGTGAGGTGCGCGCGCCTTACGCTGCGGCCATTCAAGCCATCAACGACAGTGAGTTGCCCGTCGTGGCCGTCGACCTCCCTTCGGGGCTGTGCGCTGACACAGGGCGAACATTGGGCGTC
This sequence comes from Pseudomonas sp., assembly GCF_036387035.1. Taxonomy (GTDB): domain Bacteria; phylum Pseudomonadota; class Gammaproteobacteria; order Pseudomonadales; family Pseudomonadaceae; genus Aquipseudomonas. Next base: position 53,428 of record NZ_DASVUM010000192.1, read on the forward strand.
GCGGTCCGGGCTGAGCTGACCGTCACCTTCATCGGTCTCAAGGTCGGGCTGTTCACCGGCGACGCGCCCGATCTGGTGGGTGAGTTGATGTTCGATGACCTGCAGGCGGATGCCGAAATCGTTCGGCAAACCCCGGTCAGCGTCAGACGGCTGGACACCTTCAATCTGCCAACGCTGGCCCCTCGTTCACGCACCGCGCACAAGGGCATGTTCGGCCGCGTGCTGGTCGTGGGCGGCGATCTGGGTTTCGGCGGCGCCGCGTTGCTGGCGACTGAAAGCACACTGCGCACCGGCGCTGGCATGGTCACGCTGGCAACGCGTTCGGAACACATCAGCGCGGCGCTGACGCGATTCCCCGAAGTCATGAGCGCCGGCATCAGCTCGGCCAACCAGCTTCGTGCCTTGATCGAGCCCGCTTCGGTGCTGGTGGTCGGGCCGGGCCTTGGCCAGCACAGTTGGGGGAAAAGCCTGCTGTCCGCAGCGGCCAACGCGTCGTTGCCGCAGGTCTGGGATGCCGACGCGCTGAATGAGTTGGCAACCGGAACAGTGCAGCTCCCGGAGGGCAGCGTGATCACTCCGCACCCTGGCGAAGCCGCGCGTCTGCTCGGGACGGACACTCGACGGGTTCAGGCCGATCGTCCGGCCGCGGCCCTGGCGCTGGCTAAAAAATTTAATGCAGTGTGTGTCCTGAAAGGCAGCGGCAGTCTGATCGCCAACCCTGCCGGTGATCTTTCGCTGGCCAATCATGGCCACCCGGCGATGGCAACGGGCGGGCTGGGTGATGTGCTGTCGGGTGTCATCGGCGCATTGATGGCGCAAAAGATGAGCGCTTACGATGCTGCTTGTCTGGGCGTCTGGCTGCACGCCCTTGCCGGTGAGCAATGCGGCGCCAGCGGACGAGGGCTGGCTGCCGCTGATCTGATTCCTGTTATTCGTGAGCTTCTGGAGGAGCACCAACCGTGTCTGATTTAACCCTGGACCTTATAGGGGAAGAGGCCATGACTCACTTCGGCGCCCGTATCGCCCAAGTGACTGAATCCAATGGAATTATCTTTCTGGAGGGCGATCTGGGGGCGGGCAAGACCACGCTCTCACGAGGCATCATTCGGGGCCTTGGGCATACCGGCGCGGTTAAAAGTCCGACTTTCACGCTGGTAGAACCTTACGAAATGGGGAGAAACCGCGCGTATCACTTTGATCTCTACCGACTTGTTGACCCAGAAGAGCTAGAATTCCTCGGCATTCGGGACTACTTCGAAGGCGACGCCCTGTGTCTCATCGAATGGCCCAATCTTGGTGCAGGCTTTTTGCCAAAGCCCGACCTGATCATTACCATAAGGCCGCTCGATGAAGGTCGAGCACTGACGCTGAGCCCGAAAAGCCCGCGCGGTGAGAAGTGGTGCGCCGCTTTGGCGACGTAGTCCAAACAGAAATTCACATAGAAATTCATCAGATATGGGGTTTGGTATGCGCATGCGCGCGCTGGTTACTGTGATTGGACTGCTGCTGGCGACACTGGCTGTCGACGCGTTAGCCGCTTCACAGGTACGAAGTGTCCGCTTATGGCGTGCTCCGGATAACACGCGGCTGGTTTTCGACCTGTCCGGTCCCGTTCAGCACAGCGTTTTTACGCTGCAGTCCCCTGATCGTCTGGTCATCGACATCAATGGCGCCACCCTCGGTGGCGCGCTGAACGTGCCCACGGCCAACACGCCGATCACCAGCATGCGCTCGGCGCAGCGCACACCTGACGACCTGCGGGTGGTTATCGACCTGAAAAAGGCCGTAACGCCGAAGAGCTTTACGCTTGCGCCAAACCAGCAGTACGGCAACCGTCTGGTGGTCGATCTGTATGACAACGCCGCCGATGCCAATCCGCCGCCATCGGTTGCCGATACCCCGGCTACTGCTGCTCCGGCAACCCCTGCGGTGCCGGTCAGCCCGTCCAAGCCGGAAATCAAGCTCACGCCTGTGCCGAATGGCAAGCGTGACATCGTGGTTGTTATCGACGCCGGTCACGGCGGTGAAGACCCGGGCGCGTCGGGCGGCCGTGGTGAGAAAGAAAAGAACGTCGTTCTTGCCATCGCCAAAGAGCTGCAGCGTCAGATCAATGGCGAAAAGGGCTACCGCGCCGAGCTGACGCGCACCGGCGATTATTTCATCCCGCTGCGTAAGCGGACCGAAATCGCACGCGCCAAAGGTGCTGACCTGTTCGTGTCCATTCACGCCGACGCGGCGCCTTCTTCAGCGGCTTTTGGGGCGTCGGTATTTGCCTTGTCCGAGCGCGGCGCGACTTCCGAGACGGCGCGCTGGCTGGCGGACAGTGAAAACCGTTCCGACTTGATCGGTGGCGCCGGGGCCGTGAGCCTTGATGACAAAGACCGCATGCTCGCCGGTGTGCTGCTCGATTTGTCGATGACCGCATCGCTGACTTCGAGCCTGAACGTTGGCCAGAAGGTCCTGACCAACATTGGCCGTGTGACGTCGTTGCACAAGTCACGCGTTGAGCAAGCGGGTTTCATGGTGCTCAAGTCGCCTGACATCCCGTCGATTCTGGTGGAGACCGGCTTCATCTCTAACGCGGCGGAAGCCAACAAGCTGGAAGGTGCGAGCCATCAGCAGGCGTTGGCGCGCTCAATCACGGCCGGCGTGAAGCAGTTCTTCCAGCAGAATCCACCGCAAGGGACGTACATCGCCTGGCTACGCGACAACGGCAAGCTTGCCATGGGCGCGCGCGAGCACACTGTGCGCCCCGGCGAATCCCTGAGCATGATTGCGGCGCGCTACGACATGACCACGCCGATGCTTCGCACTACCAATCATCTGAGCTCTGACGAACTGAAGGTCGGCCAGCAGTTGAGAATTCCCAGCGCCGAACTGGCAGGTGAGCCGTGACTGACCTGCTGCTCGATAATCAGGAACTGGATGTCAGCGTAAGCGTTGAGGGCCCGGCGGTTGACGCCGCGCGTATCCAGCTGCTCAGCCCTCGACTCGCCAACCAGATTGCCGCGGGCGAGGTCGTCGAACGGCCGGCGTCGGTGATCAAGGAGCTGCTCGAGAACAGCCTCGATTCCGGCGCGCGCCGCATTGATGTCGATGTTGAACAGGCCGGCATCAAGCTGCTGCGTGTTCGTGACGACGGTGGCGGCATTTCTTCCGACGATCTTCCGCTGGCGCTGGCTCGACATGCCACCAGCAAGATTCGCGACCTTGAAGACCTTGAACGTGTCATGAGTCTTGGTTTCCGGGGCGAGGCGCTGGCGTCGATCAGCTCCGTGGCGCGCCTGACGCTGACGTCGCGCACCCGCGGTGCCGATCAGGCGTGGCAGGTCGAGACCGAGGGTCGCGACATGGCGTCGCGGGTTCAGCCCGCTGCGCACCCTGTCGGCACTTCCGTGGAAGTCCGGGACCTGTTCTTCAATACCCCGGCGCGCCGCAAGTTTCTCAAGGCCGAAAAAACCGAATTCGATCATCTCCAGGAAGTGATCAAGCGCATGGCTCTGGCGCGTTTTGACGTCGCCTTTCATTTGCGTCACAACGGCAAGACTGTGCTGAGCCTGCACGAAGCGCGCGATGATGTTTCGCGCGCACGAAGGGTGTCAGCCATTTGCGGCCCCGGGTTTCTGGAGCAGGCGCTGCCGATCGAGGTCGAGCGCAATGGCCTGAAATTATGGGGCTGGGTCGGTTTGCCGACGTTCTCCCGCAGTCAGGCCGATCTGCAATATTTCTTCGTCAACGGCCGTGCGGTGCGCGACAAACTGGTTGCCCATGCGGTCCGTCAGGCCTATCGCGACGTGCTGTTCAACGGCCGGCACCCGACCTTCGTGCTGTTTTTTGAAGTCGACCCTGCGGTCGTAGACGTCAACGTCCATCCCACCAAGCACGAAGTGCGGTTCCGCGACGGGCGCATGGTTCACGATTTTCTGTATGGCACGCTGCATCGAGCGCTCGGCGATGTACGGCCTGAAGATCAGCTTGCCGGTACGACCTCGGTGACCGCGCTGGTGCGCCCAAGCGGGCCGGATGCTGGCGAGTTCGGGCCGCAGGGCGAGATGCGCCTGGCCAATAACGTGCTGGAAACGCCGCAGGGCCAGGCCTGGAATACTCCGGCCGGCGCCGCACCCGGCTCCGGCAGCGGCGCAGGTTACCAGTATCAATACACGCCGCGGCCATCGTCGGTACTGCCCGCTGAAGAAGCGCGTGCCGCTTACAGCGAGTTCTTTGCGCCGTTGCCCGGCCCGCAGGCTGTTGCCGCCGCTGGCAGTGTTTCTTTGCCCGAATCCCAAGGCGATGTTCCGCCGTTGGGCTATGCCCTCGCTCAGCTCAAAGGCATTTATATCCTCGCCGAGAACGCCCATGGTCTGGTGCTGGTGGACATGCATGCGGCCCACGAGCGAATTATGTACGAGCGCTTGAAGATCGCCATGGCCAGCGAAGGGCTAAGTGGTCAGCCGCTGCTGGTGCCGGAGTCGATTGCGGTCAGCCAGCGGGAGGCCGACTGCGCCGAAGAGCACATGGTCACCTTCCAGCAGTTGGGCTTCGAATTGCAGCGCCTGGGGCCTGAGACGCTCGCCATCCGCCAAATTCCCGCACTGCTCAAACAGGCTGAAGCGAACCGGCTGGTGCATGACGTTCTGGGAGATCTGATGGAATACGGCACCAGCGATCGCGTCCAGGCCCACATGAATGAGCTGCTGGGCACCATGGCGTGCCATGGTGCGATCCGCGCCAATCGCCGGCTGGCCATTCCGGAAATGAACGGCCTGCTGCGTGACATGGAAAACACCGAGCGCAGCGGTCAATGCAACCATGGACGGCCCACCTGGACTCAATTGGGTCTGGATGATCTGGACAAATTATTCCTGCGCGGTCGGTGATGAGTGCTCTTCCTCCGGCCATCTTTCTTATGGGGCCGACCGCCGCCGGCAAAACCGACCTCGCCATCGAGCTGACCAAAGTCCTGCCATGCGAACTGATCAGCGTGGACTCAGCGCTGGTCTACCGCGGTATGGACATCGGTACCGCCAAGCCCTCAAAAGCGCTTCTGGACAAGTATCCGCATCGGCTCATCGATATTCTCGACCCCGGCCAGAGCTATTCTGCGGCGGATTTTCGAACCGATGCACTGCAGGCCATGGCTGAAATCACCGAGCGGGGAAAAATTCCTCTGCTGGTGGGCGGCACGATGTTGTATTTCAAGGCTCTACTGGAAGGCCTGGCCGATATGCCTGCGGCTGACGCCACGATTCGCGCGCAGATTGAGGCGCAAGCGGCCAGCGAGGGTTGGCAGGCATTGCATGATGAGCTGGCGAGCATCGATCCGGTTTCGGCAGCCAGAATTCACCCCAACGATCCTCAGCGGCTGGTTCGCGCGCTGGAAGTCTTTCGGGTCAGCGGCATGAGCATGACCGCACACCGCGAACAACAAAGTGCGCAAAGTGCTCAAGCGAGCGCTTCGGGGCGTCATCAATTGCCCTATACTGTCGCAAATCTCGCGATCGCACCGACGGATCGCAAGGTGCTCCACGACCGAATTGCTGTGCGTTTCAGGCAAATGCTTGATGAAGGATTCGTTGAAGAAGTCGTAGCGCTACGTTCGAGGGGGGACCTGCACTCGAATTTACCGTCTATAAGAGCTGTAGGGTATCGGCAGGTCTGGGATCATCTGGACGGCAAGCTGACTCGGGACGAGATGCAGGAGCGCGGCATCATTGCCACGCGCCAGTTGGCCAAGAGACAGTTCACCTGGTTACGCAGCTGGCAGGATTTGCACTGGCTGGACAGTCTGGCTTGCGACAATCTGCCACGCGCCTTGAAATACCTGGGGTCGGTCTCCATATTGAGCTGAGTCCTTGCAATAGCCGTCTATCCTTGGGGGATAGCCTTCGGGAGGTAGCGGCCCAAGCCAATGTTTTCGAATTATTCTATTGATCCTTAAAGGAGTGCGGCACATGTCAAAAGGGCATTCGCTACAAGACCCTTACCTGAACACTTTGCGTAAAGAAAAGGTTGGGGTTTCGATCTACCTGGTAAACGGTATCAAGCTGCAAGGCACCATCGAATCTTTTGACCAGTTCGTTATTTTGCTGAAAAACACCGTCAGCCAAATGGTCTACAAACACGCCATCTCGACCGTCGTTCCTGTTCGCCCGATTCGTCTGCCCAGCGCTACCGAATCCGAGCAGGCTGATGCCGAGCCGGGTAACGCCTGATAGGAGTCTGCTTTGTTCTTTGAGCGCCACAGCGGTGGTGAACGGGCCATCCTCGTTCACTTGGATGGTCAGGACCCTGAGGCGCGCGAAGATCCGCAGGAGTTCCGGGAACTGGCACTGTCGGCCGGCGCCGACATTGTCGCGTTCGTCAACGTGCCAAGGCATCGGCCAACGGCCAAATATCTGGTAGGCAGCGGCAAGGTCGAGGAATTGCGCGACCTGGTCAAAACCGAAAAGTCAGATATCGTCATCTTCAATCACGTCCTCACACCCAGTCAGGAACGTAACCTCGAACGTGTTTTCGAGTGTCGCGTGCTAGACCGTACGGGGCTGATTCTCGACATCTTCGCCCAGCGGGCACGCACCCATGAAGGCAAGCTGCAGGTCGAACTGGCCCAGCTTGAGCACATGAGCACGCGCCTGGTTCGTGGCTGGACGCACCTTGAGCGCCAGGGCGGTGGTATCGGTCTGCGTGGTCCGGGTGAAACCCAGCTCGAAACAGACCGCCGCCTGTTGCGGGTGCGCTTGCGTCAGATCAAGGGCCGGCTTGAAAAAGTCCGCAGCCAGCGTGATCAGGCCCGTCGTGGTCGTTCTCGCGCTGACATCCCGACGGTCTCGATTGTCGGCTACACCAACGCCGGCAAGTCAACGCTGTTCAATGCGGTGACCGACTCCGACGTCTACGCGGCCGATCAACTGTTCGCGACCCTCGACCCGACGCTGCGTCGACTTGAAGTCAACGACTTGGGACCTATTGTGTTGGCCGATACGGTGGGATTCATCCGCCACTTGCCGCACAAGTTGGTCGAAGCCTTTCGAGCTACGCTGGAAGAGTCGAGCAACTCCGATCTGCTGTTGCACGTGATCGACTCTCACGAGCCCGATCGCCTTGAGCAGATCGAGCAGGTCATGGTGGTGCTGGGTGAGATTGGCGCTCAGGACTTGCCGATGCTGGAGGTCTATAACAAACTCGATCTGCTTGAAGGGGTTGAGCCGCAGATTCAACGCGATGCCGATGGCAAGCCGCAGCGAGTCTGGGTTTCGGCCCGTGACGGGCGTGGTCTGGACTTGCTCAAGCAAGCCATCGCCGAAGTGTTGGGCAACGATCTCTTTGTAGGGACCTTACGCCTGACGCAGGAATTTGCCCGGTTGCGCGCCCAGTTTTTCAAGCTGGGTGCGGTACAGAGCGAAGAACACGACGAACAAGGCCAGAGTCTCCTGGCTGTACGGTTACCCCGAGTTGAATTCAATCGCCTGGTGAGTCGCGAAGGACTGCAGCCGCTGGAATTCATCGAGCAACACACTTTGCAATAAAAGCCTGACAAAGCGGTTGTACCGCTTTGACGGGCATTCTGTAGCATTGGTCGGCGCGCCGCGGGCGCGTCTTTGCTTTATCAGATGGAGAGCGCTATGGCTTGGAATGAGCCGGGTGGCAACTCGAATAATCAGGATCCTTGGGGTGGTAAGCGCAAGGGCGGCGACCGCAAGGGGCCACCGGATCTCGACGAGGCCTTCCGTAAGCTGCAGGAAAGCCTGAATGGGTTGTTCGGTGGTGGCAAGAAACGCAGTGGCGATGGTGGCGGCAGCGGCGGTGGTTCCAGCAGGGGCGGTGGCCTCGGCCTGCTCGGCATCGGCCTTGTCGTGCTGCTTGCAATCTGGCTGTACAACGCGATCTATGTAGTCGACGAGCAGGAACAGGCCGTTGTGCTGCGCTTCGGCAAGTACTACGAGACCGTCGGACCAGGCCTGAACATCTACTTCCCGCCGTTCGACCGCAAGTACCTCGAGAACGTGACGCGTGAACGTGCGTACAGCAAGCAGGGCCAGATGCTCACCGAAGACGAGAACATCGTCGAAGTGCCGCTGACCGTGCAGTACAAGATCACCAACCTGCAGGATTTCGTCCTGAACGTTGATCAGCCTGAAGTCAGCCTGCAGCATGCGACCGAAAGTGCCTTGCGTCATGTGGTCGGTTCGACCGCCATGGATCAGGTGCTGACTGAAGGCCGTGAATTGATGGCCAGTGAAATCAAGGAACGCCTGCAGCGGTTCCTGGATACCTATCGCACCGGCATCACCGTGACTCAGGTCAACGTGCAAAGCGCTGCGGCGCCGCGCGAAGTCCAGGAAGCGTTCGATGACGTGATCCGCGCCCGTGAAGACGAGCAGCGCTCACGCAACCAGGCCGAAACCTACGCCAACGGTGTGATTCCGGAAGCACGAGGCCAGGCGCAGCGTATCGTCGAAGACGCCAACGGTTATCGTGATGAAGTGGTCTCTCGCGCCAAGGGTGAGGCGGATCGCTTTACCAAACTGGTCGCCGAGTACCGCAAGGCACCGGAAGTCACGCGTGAACGTCTGTATCTGGACACCATGCAGGAAGTCTTCAGCAACACCAGCAAGGTGCTCGTGACCGGTGACAAGGGTCAGAACAACCTCCTTTACCTGCCGTTGGACAAAATGATCGATAGCAGTCGTAACGGTTCCAACTCGTCTACCACTGGCGGCGCTGCTGCCGCACCGGTAGACCCGGGCTCACGGGCAGCGGATATGCAACAGCAGCGTGACACGCGCACTAGGGAGACTCGCTGATGAGCAATAAATCTCTGGTGGCCCTGATTGTCTGCGTCGTGTTGGCCGTGGTCGCATGGAACAGCTTCTATATCGTCGCTCAGACCGAGCGCGCGGTGCTACTGCAGTTCGGTCGCGTGGTTCAGGCGGATGTCTCGCCAGGCCTGCACGTTAAGATTCCTTACGTAAATCAGGTGCGCAAGTTTGATGGTCGATTGATGACCCTCGATGCGCCGACTCAGCGTTTTCTCACGCTGGAAAAGAAAGCCGTGATGGTTGACGCCTATGCCAAATGGCGTGTGAAGGACGCTGAGCGCTTCTACACCGCGACATCCGGCCTGAAGCAGATTGCCGATGAGCGTCTGTCTCGTCGTCTCGAATCCGGTCTGCGTGACCAGTTCGGCAAGCGCACGCTGCATGAGGTGGTTTCGGGTGAGCGTGACGCGTTGATGGCTGACATCACCGCATCGCTCAACACCATGGCGGGCAAAGAGCTGGGCATCGAAGTTGTTGATGTTCGGGTCAAGGCCATCGATCTGCCGAAGGAAGTGAACCGCAGCGTGTTCGAGCGCATGAGCACCGAGCGTGAGCGTGAAGCCCGTGAGCATCGCGCCAAGGGTAACGAGTTGGCTGAAGGTATCCGTGCCGACGCCGATCGTCAGCGCCGCGTGTTGTTGGCGGAAGCGTATCGCGAGTCTGAAGAGGCACGTGGCGACGGTGATGCACAAGCGGCTGCGATCTACTCCAAGGCGTACGGTCAGGATCAGGAGTTCTACGCGTTCTACCGTAGCCTGCGCGCCTACCGTGAAAGCTTCGCGAACAAGAGCGACGTCATGGTGCTCGATCCTAGCAGCGAGTTCTTCCGCTATCTGGAAAAAGCCAAGCCGTAATCGCATCAGCATCTGAACACTCCGCCGGGCGGCAAAACGGCCCGTCGGGGTGATCACGCGACAAAACGTGTGTATGATGCGGCAGCCGGGAAATTCCCGGCTTTTTTGCGTCTGCACGATTGATTGGCCGTGGCGTGTTCCGTGCGCGGCAGTTTTTTCGAGGACGGTGTTCACGATAGGGCGGCGCATCAGGCATCGGACTTTCCATGCCCTGCGTCCGCAGAATGCTGTCTGCTTCACTCAAGGCTTGCCCAAGGGCCGGCCGCCCGGATCATAGGGGAAAGGCGTAATGGCAACGGTTGACCGCTGGCTGCTGCCGGATGGCATCGAAGAAGTACTGCCGCCGGAAGCTGCGCGCATTGAAGTCGCGCGTCGTCAGGTGCTGGATCTGTTTCAGAGCTGGGGCTACGAGTTCGTCGTAACCCCGCACATCGAATACCTCGAATCACTGCTCACGGGTGCGGGCCAGGATCTGGATCTGCGTACCTTTAAAGTTGTAGATCCGCAATCGGGTCGGCAGATGGGTTTCCGCGCGGACATCACGCCGCAGGTCGCGCGCATCGACGCGCACACCCTGCGTCGCGAAGGTCCGAGCCGTCTCTGCTACGCTGGCAGCGTGCTGCATGCTCAGCCGCGGGCGTTGTCTTCCTCGCGCAGCCCGATCCAGCTGGGCGCTGAACTGTACGGCGATGCGAGCCCGAGCAGTGACGTTGAGGTCATCAGCCTCATGCTGGCGATGTTGCGGCTGGCTGATGTTCCGGACCTTCACATGGATCTGGGCCACGTCGGGATTTACCGTGGCCTGGCCCGTGCGGCGGGGTTGTCCGGCGAAGTCGAGCAACAGCTGTTTGATGCACTGCAGCGCAAAGCCATCGACGAAGTCATCGCATTGACCGAAGGTCTGCCCGCTGATCTGGCCAGCATGCTGCGCGCGCTGGTAGATCTGTGTGGCGACCGTACGGTGTTGGCACAGGCGCGTGACCGTCTGGCGAATGCGCCAGCGGCCGTCATTGAAGCGCTGGATGATCTGCAGGAAATCGCCGAACGTCTGTCGGCCCGGTTCCCTGAGCTACCGTTGTATTTTGACCTTGGCGAATTGCGCGGCTACCACTACCACACCGGTGTAGTGTTCGCGGTGTTTGTGCCAGGCGTGGGCCAGTCCATCGCGCAGGGCGGTCGTTACGACGACATTGGCGCCGACTTCGGTCGTGCGCGCCCGGCAACGGGTTTCTCCACCGATTTGAAAACCCTGGTGACACGCGGTCAGGCGCCGATCGAGCTACCGTCTGGCGGTATCTGGATGCCGGACAGCACTGATGCGGCGCTCTGGCAAATGGTCTGTCAGCTGCGCGCTGAAGGTCAGCGTGTGGTCCAGGCGTTGCCAGGCCAACCGGTTTCAGCGGCGAAAGACGCCGACTGTGATCGGCAATTGATTCAGCAGGGCGAGCGTTGGCAGGTAATGCCGCTGGCCTCTTGAGTTTCCCCGCCGGCCGCTGCCGGCACCAAGTTTGCGTGAATGAGGACAAGTGTTATGGGTAAGAATGTCGTAGTCCTGGGCACCCAATGGGGTGATGAGGGCAAAGGCAAGATCGTTGATCTGCTGACCGAACATGCAACCGCCGTAGTGCGTTATCAGGGCGGCCACAACGCCGGCCACACGCTGGTCATCGACGGCGAAAAAACCGTCCTGCACCTGATTCCGTCCGGTGTCCTGCGCGAAGGCGTGCAGTGCCTGATCGGCAACGGTGTCGTGGTTGCGCCTGATGCGCTCATGCGCGAAATCACCAAGCTGGAAGAGAAGGGCATTCCGGTGCGCGAGCGCCTGCGCATCAGCCCGTCCTGCCCGCTGATCCTGTCCTATCACGTGGCCCTTGATCAGGCGCGCGAAAAAGCCCGCGGCGAGCACAAGATCGGGACGACCGGTCGTGGTATCGGCCCGGCTTACGAAGACAAGGTTGCACGTCGTGGTCTGCGCATCGGTGATCTGTTCCACCGCGAACGCTTCGCCGCCAAGCTGGGCGAGCTGCTGGATTACCACAACTTCGTTCTGGTCAATTACTACAAAGAGCCGGCGATCGACTTCCAGAAGACACTCGACGAGTGCATGGAATACGCCGAGCTGCTCAAGCCGATGATGCTCGACGTCACCGCAACGCTGCATGACATGCGTCGCGCCGGCAAAGACATCATGTTTGAAGGTGCCCAGGGTTCCCTGCTGGACATCGACCACGGTACCTACCCGTACGTCACCAGCTCGAACACCACGGCAGGCGGCATCGCCACCGGTTCCGGCATGGGTCCGATGTACCTGGATTACATCCTCGGTATCACCAAGGCCTACACCACTCGCGTGGGTTCGGGTCCGTTCCCGACTGAACTGTTCGACGACGTCGGCGCGTTCCTGGCCAAGCGTGGCCACGAGTTCGGTGCAACCACCGGTCGTGCGCGTCGCTGTGGCTGGTTCGACGCCGTAATCCTGCGTCGTGCCATCGACGTCAACAGCATCTCGGGCATCTGCCTGACCAAGCTGGACGTGCTTGACGGTCTTGAAACCATCAATATCTGCGTGGGTTACAAGAACGAGAACGGTGCAGTCATCGATGCGCCGACCGACGCTGACAGCTACATCGGCCTGGAGCCGGTGTACGAAGAAGTGCCGGGCTGGTCGGAATCGACGCTAGGTGCCAAGACCCTGGAAGAGCTGCCTGCCAACGCTCGGGCTTACATCAAGCGCCTCGAAGAGCTGGTCGGCGCGCCGATCGACATTATTTCGACGGGCCCGGACCGCAACGAGACAATCGTCTTGCGCCACCCATTCGACTGATAAGTCGTTGAAACGCAAGCAAAGGGTCGCCTCGGCGGCCCTTTGTTTTGCCTGTGAAAAAGACTTGGGCCTGCGGCACGACCCTTGCTGTGATTCCACTTATAAGACGATGCCATCATTTTGCTGGCGTGTGTTGTGGGGGATCTCCTGTGTCGGCCGTTACTTCTCTTCTGCGCAGCCGCTTGCTGCGGCCCGTATTCATCGCTCTTGGTATCGCTCTTCTGGTGCAGGTGCTGGTTGCCGTTGCCCTCACTCGGAGCACGGTCACTGCGCTCGAAGCTGATCTGGCGGCGAGGCTCAGTGTAGATTCGCAACATCTGACGGGTGAGCTGGAGCAGGCGAGCCGCGACGTCACGTCTAGTCTGGACAGCCTTTCGCAAAACACACGTCAGCGCCTGAGCGCCGGGTTGTCGACACGCCTGAAGGATGAGCAGAAGCAACTGCGTGCGACGCTGGAGAAAGACCTCAAGGATTCAGCGACTGACATGGCCGAGCTGCTGGCAGCCGTTGCGCCGCGGGCAATGTGGGATGGCGATACACCAGCGCTGTCGGAGTTTGCGCGGCGCGCGCAACGCAATCCGAACGTATTGTTTGTGGTGTACGACGATGCTCAGGGCGAGCACTTGACCCGTTATCTGAACCGTGAGAACGAGTCGATCAAGCTCTTGCTGGCGAAGGGTGAGGGCGAGCGCGCCATGGACAAGGTCCTGAACGCGGCGCAGAAAGACCCTTCGGTGTATTACGTCGAAGCGTCGATCAGCCCCAATGGTGTGGAGATCGGCAAAGTGCGCATGGGCGTGTCCACCGCATCGGTGGAGGAGAATCTAGCGGCGCTGGACAAGCGTTTCAATGCCTTGATCGGCAGTGGCGATCAGTTGGTCTCGGAAAGCCTGGGCGGCGCTGCGACGGAGAGCTCGGCCGCGTTGCGCTCACGTCTGCAAACGGCGCAATCGTCCGCCACCGCAATGGCGACCAATACCAGCGCCGCCGTGCAGGAAGCCGCAAGTACGCTGCGCTGGAGAATAGGCGTCGGGCTGTCTCTGGTGGGGCTCGGTGTGCTGGTGGTATTGGCCATCGTGCTGGGGCGCCGCGTCGTGCTGCGCTTGCAGTTGCTCAACCGCGCGCTGGATGATCTGGCAGCCGGCGAAGGCGATCTGACCAAGCGCGTCAAACTCAACAGCAATGATGAAATAGGCGACATGGCTGCGGCCGTGAACCGCTTTGTTGACAAGTTACAGCCGATCGTTCGCGAGGCGGGCGACGTGGCGCAGCAAACCGGCGTGGAAATCGGCGCCATGAGCAAGCGCAATGCAGGTGCTGGCGCGGCTGCCGAAATGCAGCGCGATGAAGTCGCTGCCAGCCTTCAGGCGCTGGCGCAGATGGCGGACGAAGCGCAGGCCGAGAGTCAGGCGATGCAGGCCGCGCTGCGGCAGGTGGTGGATATCCGCCAGGCAACCGATGAAAACACCCGGACGTCCAATCAGGTCGGCAGCTTGATCGAGGCGCTGGCCGGGCAGGTTGAGACCGGTGCCCAGGTCATCGAGCGGCTGGCGCAGCAAAGCCAGCAAATTGAAGTGGTGCTGGAAGTGATTCATGGCATCGCCGAGCAAACCAACCTGCTTGCCCTTAACGCTGCGATTGAAGCAGCGCGTGCCGGCGAGACCGGTCGGGGTTTCGCCGTTGTCGCCGATGAGGTGCGCGCGCTGGCCAGCAAGACGCAAAGCTCAACGGGCGATATTCAAGAGCACATCGCCAAGCTGCAGTCGGGCGCGCGTGAAGCGGTGGCCACGATTGGGCTTGCCGGGCGCCAGGCCAAGGAAGGACTTGCGGTGCTGAAGGACAGCGCCCGGTTGCAGCAATCGGTGCAGGCGTCGGTCGAGCAGGTCCATGCGGCGATTGGCCTGGCGACCCGGGCGGCGGAGCATCAGGCGCAGGGTGCGCAAGCGGTGCGGGGGCGCGTTGAAGTCATTCACGCCCAGGCGGAGAAGGCTGCGCAAGCCGTGGTGGAAACGACGGCAAGCGGCAAAACCCTGGACAGACTGGCTGCACAGCTCAAGGCGAGCCTGGGGCAGTTCCGTGCATGAACCCGGCGGCGCAGTGACCGCCGATATCAGGTCGCATGCGTCTTGATAGCCTTTTCCACTGGTGACACTTGCCCACTGACATTAGTGTCAGTAGACATGCTTGCACGCGGTTCCTAGCATTGAGCTGCGCCTGAAGCTGCCGAAAGGAGGCAGGCGCTTTCTAACCCGGTCTGGTTGCACCTGCCGGGTTATATCTCATGGAGGAATGCCCCATGCCCAGCGATCCAGTCGTCTATAAATATCCATCAAAACCCGTAGTGCTAAAGCTCGCCGACGTCGCGACGGTGAGTCCGTACATCATCCTTGCCAACCAATCTTTTTTAGCGACTGAAGTAACGTCTGCAGCCTCGGCATCCGTGAGCACTAGTGGGCTGCCTTTTATCCTGAAGGCGGAGCAAAGCCCTGGGTACTTCAATTTCAGGCTTGGTGATCACTTGAAGGTGGTATTGCTGGAGGCAACTGGCTCGGACTCGAAAATCTATTGGGAGGCTGAACTGGACATCCGCGAGGACCTGACTGAATTGGCTGTACCTTTCGACAGTTTGAAAGCGCTTGAGGGTCGGTCGGCCTAAATCCGCTACTACGTCACAACAAGCGTTGAGGGCGGCGCCAAATCGGTGACCCGAACATCCGCGGCTGCTTATTTTGAGGTGCGAGGTACAGGCGGGTGAGCAGAGGAATGAGCGCTCATGGCGCGAGCTGCTTGCCTTGGGAATGCTCCATAAAGCAGTACCCGTAAACAAAAAAACCGAGCACTTGGCTCGGTTTCGTTTGTTTGGTGCCCAGAAGAAGACTCGAACTTCCACGACCTTGCGGTCACCAGCACCTGAAGCTGGCGTGTCTACCAATTTCACCATCTGGGCATGGCGCTGATTTA
>NZ_DASVUM010000193.1:0-6413 GCF_036387035.1 Pseudomonas sp.
TCGGCCGTCAGCAACTCTTCGCGGCGTGTGCCGGAACGGTTGATGTTGATGGCCGGGAAGACGCGTTTTTCCGCGATCTTGCGATCCAGAGGCAGTTCCATGTTGCCGGTGCCTTTGAATTCTTCGTAGATCACTTCGTCCATCTTCGAGCCGGTTTCAACCAGCGCGGTGGCGATGATGGTCAGCGAGCCGCCTTCTTCGATGTTACGCGCCGCACCGAAGAAACGCTTTGGCTTCTCAAGGGCGTGAGCATCGACACCACCGGTCAGGACCTTGCCGGAGCTCGGAATGACGGTGTTGTAGGCACGGGCCAGACGGGTGATGGAATCGAGCAGGATAACCACGTCCTTCTTGTGCTCGACCAGGCGCTTGGCCTTTTCGATCACCATTTCGGCGACCTGCACGTGACGGGTTGGTGGCTCATCGAAAGTGGAGGCAACCACTTCGCCGCGCACGGTACGCTGCATTTCGGTTACTTCTTCCGGACGCTCATCGATCAGCAGAACGATCAGATGGACTTCAGGGTTGTTGCGCGTGATGTTCGACGCGATGTTCTGCAGCATGATGGTCTTGCCCGCTTTAGGCGGAGCAACGATCAGACCGCGCTGACCTTTACCGATCGGGGCACACAGATCGATGACGCGACCGGTGAGGTCTTCGGTGGAACCGTTACCGGCCTCCATCTTCATGCGAATGGTCGGGAACAGCGGCGTCAGGTTTTCAAACAGAATCTTGTTCTTCGCGTTTTCTGGACGGTCGAAGTTGATGGTGTCGACCTTGAGCAGTGCGAAGTAACGCTCGCCTTCCTTCGGCGGACGGATCTTGCCGACAATGGTGTCGCCCGTACGGAGGTTGAAACGGCGGATCTGGCTGGGCGAGACGTAAATGTCGTCTGGGCCGGCGAGGTAGGAGGCGTCTGCAGAACGAAGGAAGCCGAAGCCATCCTGGAGGATCTCCAGCACGCCGTCACCCGAGATTTCCTCGCCGCTTTTCGCGTGCTTCTTCAGCAGGGAGAAAATCACATCCTGCTTGCGCGAACGGGCCATATTTTCTATGCCCATCTGTTCGGCCATTTCGAGCAGATCGGTAATAGGCTTTTGCTTGAGTTCAGTCAGGTTCATATAGGAATGACGTAATCATGTATGGAGGGGGAAATTAAGCTTTTGGCTTAATGAGGCCGCGCCGCAGAGAAGGCGACAGGATCGCGTGCAAATCGAAAGGAGAGCGTCGGCGACGGCTAGCAGGGGGCAACGGAGAAGCCGTTGCGGGGCCGAATGTACCACTTGATTTTCTAAGCGTCTAGTACGACGCCAGAAAAAAACCCCGCGATTTGCGGGGCTATATCGCGATCAGATGTTGGCGTCGAGGAACGCTTGCAACTGCGACTTGGACAGTGCGCCAACCTTGGTCGCCGCGACTTCGCCGTCCTTGAACAGCATCAGGGTCGGGATACCACGAACGCCGTGCTTGGCCGGTGTTTCCTGGTTGTCGTCGATGTTCAGCTTGGCAATGGTCAGCTTGCCTTCGTAGGTGGTGGCGATGTCGTCCAGAACAGGAGCGATCATCTTGCATGGGCCACACCATTCAGCCCAGTAATCGACCAGAACAGGACCAGTAGCCTTCAGGACATCCTGTTCGAAGCTCGCGTCGCTGACGTGTTTGATGAGGTCGTTACTCATGAGATTTCTCCGAGGTCATAGGCAAAAAAACGTGGGTCATCATATCTGTGTCATGCGATGACAGGAAGACGAGGTTGATTGTCTCTAGCTATGACCCGGCACGGCTGCCTTAATTGCAAATACTCAACCGGAGGGTGCGACGAACACAATGCCTGTGCGCAACGCTGCGCCGCGAATGTGCTCTTGCATCGCCTTCTGCGCCGGGCCAGACGCGTTGCGCGCCAACGCCCGCAGGATCTTGCGGTGCTCCTGCCAGGTCTCCATCGCCCTGCCCGCCCGGATAAAAGGCAGCTTCTGACTTTCCAGAAAGATATCGGCACTGGTGGTGATGATCCCCAGAATCGCCTGATTGCCGCTGGCGACGAGGATGCGCCGGTGAAAATCGAAGTCCAGCCGGGCGGCGCATTCGAAGTCCCCTGCCTTGAGTTCCAGGCGCATGGCCTCGACGTTATCTTCCAGCACATCGCGCTCGTCGGCGGTCAGCGTGACCGCTGCAAGGCCGGCGGCGAATCCCTCCAGGGCGTAGCGCAGCTGAAAAGTTTCCGCAGGCGATGCGTGCGCTGCGTACGGCCAGGAAAAACCGCTCGTGCTCCGTTGTGGTTCAGAAACCGCCTGAACGAACACGCCTTTGCCGGGCTGCACACTGACCAGCCCCAACGCGCTCAATGACGACAATGCTTCACGCAACGAAGCACGACTGACGCCAAGACGAATCGCCAGGTCCCGCTGGGATGGCAGGCTGTCACCGGGGACATAGCCCTGCTCGGCGATCAATTTGCGAATCGCCCGGAAGGCGGCTTCAGGCACTGCTACAGGGCTCGTATGCATGGCGGCAAAGGTGCGTAAACCGTGGGAAAAAACCCTTGTATCGCCAACGGAGGTATCCGGCAAGTGACGCCCAAGTGAGGGGCGCCGCAGGTTTCAGGCGCGCCAAAGCGGGGCGACTCGCGCACCCACTGTTCAGACCAGTTAGACCGGATCGCGCTTGCGGCCCTCATTCCATGGCTGCAAATGAGCGGCTGGCATGGGCTGTGCACTGGTGCTTGGCCATTACCCGGGCTTTGCCTACACACAGATTGATTCGGAGACGCCACATGACCAAGCGTTACAGCGCCCTGCTCGCCGCCCTGTTTGCCAGCCTCATGCTCGGCCAGGCCACCGCCCACGCCAATGGTCTGGACGATGTAACCACCCGTGGCACATTGAAAGTCGCTGTACCGCAGGACTTCCCGCCGTTCGGTTCGGTCGGACCCGACATGAAGCCGCGCGGCCTGGACATCGACACCGCACAGCTCATCGCCAACCAACTGAAGGTCAAGCTTGAGCTGACGCCGGTCAACAGCACCAACCGTATCCCGTATCTGACCACCGGCAAGGTTGACCTGGTCATATCCAGCCTCGGCAAGAACCCGGACCGTGAAAAAGTCATCGACTTCTCCCGCGCCTACGCACCGTTCTACCTCGCTGTTTTTGGTCCGCCTGAGGACGCCGTCAAAACGGTGGATGACCTGAAAGGCAAAACCATCAGCGTGACCCGCGGCGCCATTGAGGACATCGAGCTGACCGCCGTCGCGCCGAAAGAGGCAACGATCAAACGTTTCGAAGACAACAACTCCACCATCGCGGCTTATCTGGCCAAGCAGACCGACCTGATCGCCAGCGGTAACGTGGTCATGGTCGCGATCAGCGAAAAGAACCCCAAGCGCATCCCTGAACTGAAGGTGAAGCTCAAGGACTCGCCGGTCTACGTCGGGGTGAACAAAGGGCAGCCTGAGTTGCTTGCGAAAGTTAATGAAATCCTCGAAGCGGCAAAAAAGGATGGCTCGCTGGAGAAGAACGCGCAGACCTGGCTAAAGCAGCCATTGCCTGCCGATCTGTGATCACCGACTGCCGAGGCGTTTAAATGGCTTATCAGTTCGACTTTATCCCGGTCCTGCAAAACACCGACCTGCTCCTGCGCGGCGCGCTGTTTACGCTGGAACTGACGGCCATCGGCACCCTGCTCGGCGTCAGCGTCGGCATCGTCGGGGCAATCGTCAGGGCGTGGAAGATCCAGCCGTTCTCGGCCATTTTCGGTGTCTACGTCGAGCTGATCCGCAATACGCCGTTTCTGGTTCAGCTGTTCTTCATTTTCTTCGGGCTGCCGTCATTGGGGGTGCAAATCTCGGAGTGGCAGGCCGCCGTGCTGGCGATGGTCATCAACCTGGGCGCCTATTCGACGGAAATCATCCGCGCGGGTGTGCAGGCCATTCCACGTGGCCAGATTGAAGCGTCGGCCGCGCTGGCGATGACCCGCTTCGAAACCTTTCGCCACGTCGTGCTGGTCCCGGCGCTGGGCAAGGTCTGGCCCGCTTTGAGCAGCCAGATCATCATCGTGATGCTGGGCTCGGCGGTCTGTTCGCAGATCGCCACCGAGGAGCTGAGCTTCGCGGCGAACTTCATTCAGTCGCGCAACTTTCGCGCGTTTGAGACGTACATCATCACGACGTTGATCTACCTCTGCATGGCGCTGCTGGTGCGTCAGTTGCTGGCGTGGATCGGCCGTCGCTACATTGCGAGGAGCCGCTGATGGATTTCACTCTGTGGGACGTCGTGCGCAACTTGCTGACCGGGCTGCAGTGGACATTGGCGTTGTCGCTGGTGGCGTTCATCGGCGGCGGCGTGATCGGGCTGCTGGTGATGACCCTGCGCATCTCCGAGAAGGCGATGCCGCGCAGGCTCGCTCGCTGCTACATCGAACTGTTCCAAGGCACGCCGCTGTTGATGCAACTGTTTCTGGTGTTCTTCGGCGTGGCGCTGATGGGCATCGACATTTCGCCCTGGCTGGCGGCGGCGCTGGCACTGACGCTGTTCACCAGTGCTTACCTTGCTGAAATCTGGCGCGGCTGCGTGGAGTCGATTTCCAACGGCCAGTGGGAGGCGTCCGCCAGCTTGGCCCTGACCCCGTTCGAGCAACTGCGCTACGTGATTCTGCCGCAGGCGTTGCGCATCGCGGTAGCGCCGACGGTGGGTTTCTCCGTGCAGGTCGTCAAAGGCACGGCCGTCACCTCCATCATCGGTTTCACGGAGCTGACCAAAACCGGCGGCATGCTCGCCAACGCAACGTTCCAGCCTTTCATGGTCTACGGCTTCGTCGCCCTGGGCTACTTCCTGCTTTGCTACCCGTTGTCGCTCAGCGCGCGCTACCTGGAAAGGAGACTTCATGCCTCTGCTTAGAATTTCCGCCCTGCACAAGTATTACGGCGACCACCATGTGCTCAAAGGCATCGACCTCAGCGTCGAGGAAGGCCAGGTCGTGGCGATCATCGGGCGCAGTGGTTCGGGCAAGAGCACGCTGCTGC
Source organism: Pseudomonas sp. (assembly GCF_036387035.1). Taxonomy (GTDB): domain Bacteria; phylum Pseudomonadota; class Gammaproteobacteria; order Pseudomonadales; family Pseudomonadaceae; genus Aquipseudomonas. The sequence goes on from NZ_DASVUM010000193.1 coordinate 5,021, forward strand.
GCACCTTGAACGGGCTGGAGTCGATCAACGACGGAGTGATCGAGGTGGATGGCGAATACCTCGATGCCGCGCGGGCTGATTTGCGCAGCCTCAGACAGAAAGTCGGCATGGTATTCCAGCAATTCAACTTGTTCCCTCATCTGACGGTCGGCGAGAACGTGATGCTCGCGCCGCAGGTGGTTAAAAAGGTCTCCAAAGCGGAAGCGACCAAGCTGGCGAAGGAGATGCTTCATCGCGTGGGCCTGGGCGAGAAATTCGACGCCTTCCCTGACCGGCTATCCGGTGGTCAGCAACAGCGCGTGGCGATCGCACGCGCGTTGGCGATGTCACCCAAAGTGTTGCTATGCGACGAAATCACCTCGGCGCTGGACCCTGAGCTGGTCAATGAAGTGCTTGCGGTGGTCCGCGAGCTGGCCAAAGACGGCATGACGCTGATCATGGTGACCCACGAAATGCGCTTCGCCCGGGAAGTGGGCGACAAGCTGGTGTTCATGCATCAGGGCAAGGTGCATGAAGTGGGCGACCCCAAGGAGCTGATGGCCAACCCGAAGACCCCCGAACTGGCGAATTTCATTGGCTCGGTCGAGCAGGCCTGATTGCGTAACCGGCGTTAGCCGGGAAGGCGTCAGTTGCCACACCGTGAAACTGACGCCGCACATACCGGCCTCTTCCCGGCTGAAGCCGGTCCCACGAATACACGCGATCCCGCTGAATACATGCGGTCAGTCAGTGGGACCGGCTTTAGCCGGGAAGGCGTCAGCTGCCACGCCGCGAAACTGACGTCGGACCCACCCGCCTCTTTCCGGCTGAAGCCGGTCCCACAAATACACGCCATCCCGCTGAATACACGCGGTCAGTCAGTGAGACCGGCTTGAGCCGGGAAGGCGTCATCTGCCACACCGCGAAACTGACGTCGGACCCACCGGCCTCTTCCCGGCTGAAGCCGGTCCCACAAATACATGCGATCCCGCTGAATGCACGCGGTCAGTGAGTGGGACCGGCTTTAGCCGGGAAGGCATCAAATGGCACACCGCAGAATTGATGGCGCTCACCCTGGCCTCTTCCCGGCTGAAGCCGGTCCCACAAATACACGCGATCCCGCTGAATACACGCGTTCAGTCAGTGGGACCGGCTTTAGCCGGGAAGGCGTCAGCTGCCACACCGTGAAACTAACGCCGCGCATACCGGCCTCTTCCCGGCTGAAGCCGGTCGCACAAATACACGCGATCCCGCTGAATACACGCGGTCAGTCAGTGAGACCGGCTTTAGCCGGGAAGGCGTCATCTGCCACACCGCGAAACTGACGTCGGACCCACCGGCCTCTTCCCGGCTGAAGCCGGTCCCACAAATACATGCGATCCCGCTGAATGCACGCGGTCAGTGAGTGGGACCG
>NZ_DASVUM010000194.1:0-12747 GCF_036387035.1 Pseudomonas sp.
GCCGCGCCGTGGTTGCGGTAATGAAACATCGAGATATTCCATTTCCCGCCCAGCTTGTTCAGGAAGTTGAACAGCGCGCCTGGCCGCTCGGGAAACTCAAAACGCAGCACCACCTCGTCGTTGACCCGCTCCGAATGCCCGCCGACCATGTGCCGCAGGTGCAACTTGGCCAGTTCGTTGTCGGTCAGGTCGAGGACCGGAAAACCCTGCTCGGTCAGGCTGGCAATCAAGGCTTTGCGCGGGTCGGTGTCCGGGTGGGTCTGCACGCCGACAAAGATGTGCGCCTCGCGGTCGGTGTGGTAGCGGTAGTTGAATTCGGTGATCTGGCGCTTGCCAATGGCCTCGCAGAAGGCCTTGAAGCTGCCCGGTTGCTCCGGGATGGTCACGGCAATGATTGCCTCGCGGCCTTCGCCCAGTTCGGCGCGCTCTGCCACGTGGCGCAGGCGGTCGAAATTCACGTTGGCGCCGGAGTCGATGGCGACGAAGGTCTGCCCGGTGACTTCGTATTGCTCGGTGTACTTCTTGATCCCCGCCACGCCCAACGCGCCTGCAGGCTCGGTGATCGAGCGGGTGTCGTCGTAGATGTCCTTGATCGCCGCGCAGATTTCATCGGTGCTGACGGTAATGACTTCGTCGACGTAGTCCTTGCAGATATCGAAGGTGTACTGGCCGATTTGCGCCACCGCCACGCCGTCGGCGAACAGCCCGACTTGCGGCAACACCACCCGTTCGCCGTAGGCCATGGCCTGCTGCAGGCAATTTGAGTCGTCAGGCTCGACACCGATCACCTTGATGTCCGGGCGCAGGTATTTCACGTACGCCGCAATGCCGGCGATCAGCCCGCCGCCACCCACCGGCACGAAGATCGCGTCCAGCGGGCCCTGATGCTGACGCAGAATTTCCATCGCCACGGTGCCTTGCCCTGCAATGGTGTCAGGGTCGTCGTACGGGTGGACATAGACGTAGCCGTGTTCTTCAACCAGCTTCAGCGAATACGCCAGCGCTTCGGGAAACGAGTCGCCATGCAGTACGACTTTTCCGCCCCGGGAGCGCACACCTTCGACCTTGATCTCCGGCGTGGTCTTCGGCATTACGATGGTCGCCGACACACCGAGGGTCTTCGCTGCCAGCGCCAGACCTTGGGCATGATTGCCCGCCGATGCCGTCACCACGCCCCGCGCCAGTTCCTCAGGGCTCAACTGCGCCAGCTTGTTGTACGCGCCACGAATCTTGAAGGAGAACACCGGCTGCAGGTCCTCGCGCTTGAGCAGGACCTGGTTGCCCAGGCGCTGGGACAGCTGGCGGGCGGCGTGCAGCGGAGTTTCCACCGCAACGTCGTAGACGCGAGAGGTGAGGATCTTTTTGACGTAGTGCTCGAGCATCGGGGAAGGATCACTGGCGAAGGGGCAAGACCCGGAAGTCTACCCCTCACCCCGACGCACGACCACATCAAGACTCAGGCTTTGACGACGGCATGTCGTTATACTGCCGGCCCTCGGACATATCGCTATTTCCTGTAACCGGAGCCCACCTCGCATGACCCAGGATCAACTCAAACAGGCCGTTGCCCAGGCCGCGGTCGATTTCATCCTTCCGAAACTCGACGACAAAAGCATCGTGGGCGTGGGCACCGGCTCCACTGCCAATTGCTTCATCGACGCACTGGCGCAGCATAAAGGCGCGTTCGACGGCGCAGTCGCAAGCTCCGACGCAACGGCTGCGCGCCTCAAGGGCCATGGCATTCCGGTGTATGAGCTGAACACGGTCAGCGATCTGGAGTTTTATGTCGACGGCGCCGATGAAAGCGACGAGCACCTGAACCTGATCAAAGGCGGCGGCGCGGCCCTGACCCGGGAAAAGATCGTCGCTGCCGTGGCCAAAACCTTCATTTGTATCGCTGACGCCAGCAAGCTGGTGCCGGTGCTGGGCGCGTTCCCTCTGCCGGTCGAAGTAATCCCGATGGCCCGCAGCCACGTGGCCCGTCAGTTGGTGAAGCTGGGCGGCGATCCGGTGTACCGCGACGGTGTGCTGACCGACAACGGCAACATCATCCTCGATGTCCACAACATGAACATCACCGACCCGGTGCAAGTCGAGGCGCAGATCAACAACATCGTCGGCGTCGTCACCAACGGCCTGTTCGCGGCACGCCCGGCGGATCTGCTGTTGCTGGGCACCCAGGAAGGCGTGAAAAGCCTCAAGCGCTGATCACTACCGAGCATTCAGTAATGTTCTCTGGTGACCGGGAGTACGTCTTCGCGAGCGAGCTTGCTCCCACAGATTTCCGCAGTTGGGCTAACCCTCGCTAGATCCCGGCACGCCAGCGCCGGGTTAGGGCTTCTTGAACACATAAAACAGATTCGGCTCGCTCACGACGTACAACGTGCCGTCGTCGCCCATGGCGATGCCTTCGGCCTGGGGCACGCTTTTGCTCAGGCCCATGCTGCCCTTGGTCAGCGACACGTTGGCGACCGGCCTTCCTTCAGTGTCCAGCTCGAGAATCTGCCGCGACTCATCCGACAGCGCCAGCAGATGCCCGCTGCGCTCATCGAACTGCAGGCTGGAAAGGTCGCGAACAAACAGCCCGGCATCGCGCTGCTTGCTCGACGTCACTTCAAGCACATTGGGGGAGTCGGTGCCCGCGTCAGGAAAGCCGCGCACTTCGATGATCTGCACCGGCCGCCGCTCTTTGGCGACGAACAGCCGGCGCCCCTGATTATCGTAAGCCAGGCCTTCGAAGCCGTTATTGCCGCCAGCGTCTATGCCCAGAGTCAGCTGCTCGGCATCGGCGGCATCAAGGAAAGTGGTGTCGTCATCCACATGGACCTTGATCAGGCGCTGACTGTGCTCGTCGCTGATGACGTAAATGCCGGGGCTGATGTATTCGACCGCTTCGGCATCACCAAAACCGGTCAACGGAATCCGTCTCAGGACTCGCCCTTCAAGGCTCAGCTCGACCAGCTCGGGGTTTTTGTTGGTGACGGTGAAGAGGGTCTTGCGCTGCGGATCGAAACTGAGCGCCGAGACATTCTTCTCCAGTCCGATGATGGCTTGTGCCTCAATCTTCACCTCGTACGCGTCGAGCCCCAAGGCCTGGGCGTCGCTCGACTGCCAAAACACGTACCAGTTGAACCACAGCCGCTCGATGACCCGATATTCGCGCGCCACGAAAAACGAGGCGGTCAGTATTAGCAGGACAAGCAAGGTGAGCACGACGCTCTGAAACGGGGACACACGACGCATGCAGGGGCTCGACTTCAGTGGGGCGGCTTTGATAGCACCGTATTCTGAAGCCAAACTGAAAGCGATGTGACATCTCGTTCCGGTTGTTTTGCGGCAGCATCGCGAACCGGGAAGACGATTGCGCCGAAGCCGACCCGGCGTTACTGCCGCTTGAAGGTGTAAAACAGGTTGGGTTCACTGACCATGTAAATGGTGCCGTTCTCGTCCATCGCCACTCCTTCGGCGCGCGGGATGGTTTGGCTCAGACCGTTGAAACCGTGCAGCAACATCATGAAGCTGACCGGATTGCCCTTGCCGTCCAGCTCCAGCAGCATGTGCGACTCGGCGGACAGCACCAGCAGATGCCCGGTCTTCTGGTCCGCATACAGGGACGACAAATTGCGCACAATCAGGTTGTCGTTGATCAGCTTGCGCTTCTCGCCTTTCACCTCAGTACTGCCGTCGGCTTGCCAGCTGTACAACGCTGGCGGGCGCTCTTCGCCGAGCAGGAACTGCTGATCGCGCGGGTCCCAGGCAATGCCTTCGAAGGCTTTGTTCTGGTCCTTCGACGGCCCGAGGTCGTACTTGGGGAAGTCAGCGAGGTTCAGGGTTTTGGTTTCAGGGGTGACGTGGACGATGGTCATCAAGTGCTGGCGCTCATCGACGATGGCTATCAGCCCCTTCCCCAGAACGGCAACGCCCTCGGGGTTACCCCAGCCTTGTAGCGGGATCTTGCGAATCACGTCGCCGGCCAGCGTCAGCTCGGACAGGAACGGGTTTTTGCCCATCACCGAGTACAACGTTTTGCTTGCCGGGTCGTAGGACAGATCCGAAGCCTCGTCCTTTTCCATGCCTGCGAGGGGCTTGGCGTCGATGTCGACCTTGTAGTCCGGCAGCCAGATGCCCGCCGCCCGCTCGGCCGGCGTAACGTTGCGCTCGCGCAGCCATAACAGACCGCGATCATCCCAGTGCCAGGCGTAGGAAAGACCGGCAAGAATCACCACCGCCGCAACGAGCAGCGACCACCAGCGAAAACGCAGACGGCTTTTACGGTGTGTCATCCGCGAACGTCGCTTTCGAAACGGCTCTGGCCTGTCAGCTCCAGCACAATCTCATCGCCGACGCTGAAGGGCCCTACACCGGCGGGCGTGCCGGTCATGATCAGGTCGCCGGCCTGCAGCGAGAACTGCGACGCCATGTGCTGGATCATCGGGACGATCGGGTTGAGCATCTGGCTGCTGTTGCCGTCCTGGCGGACTTCACCGTTGATGGTCAGGCGGATGGCGATGTCGGTCAGATCAGGATAAACGTCAGCCGACACGAACGGCGCGATGACCGCCGCACCGTCGAACGACTTGGCAATTTCCCACGGCAGGCCTTTCTCTTTGAGCTTCGACTGCACGTCGCGCAGCGTCAGGTCCAGGCCCGGCGCAAACCCGGAAATCGCGTCGAGGACTTCTTCGCGGCTCGGGCTCTTGCTCAGCGGCTTGCCAATCAGCACGACGATCTCGGCTTCGTAGTGCACCGAACCGCGTTCCTGAGGAATGCTGAAACCACCCTCGATCCCGACCACGCAGCTGCCCGGCTTGATGAACAGCAGCGGTTCGGTGGGTACAGGGTTGTCCAGCTCCTTGGCGTGCTCGGCGTAATTGCGGCCGATGCAGACGACCTTCCCAAGTGGAAAGTGAACCTTGGTGCCGTCCACGTACTTGTGCTGATAGCTCATGAGCGCTCCTGAAATGCGTGTTGTGTCAGTCGACATTTCATATCTGACCGACCGAGTTCGCCAGCAAGCCGGCTCCTACAGATTTGCGCCCTGCCGAAACCATTAAACGGCGTGAGGCGCATCGCTGATGTTATTCGACAGTGAACGCCGCTTTACACCGCAAAGATCTTGCCCGGGTTCATGATGCCGTTCGGGTCAAACACCGCTTTGACGGCCTTCATGTATTCGATTTCCACCGGCGACCGGCTGTAGTGCAGATAGTCACGCTTGGTCATGCCCACGCCGTGTTCTGCGGAAATCGAGCCGTTGTACTTCTGGACGATCTCGAACACCCATTTGTTCACCGTCGCGCACTTGGCAAAGAACTCATCCTTGCTCAGGTTTTCCGGCTTGAGAATGTTCAGGTGCAGGTTGCCGTCGCCGATGTGACCGAACCAGACGATTTCGAAATCCGGGTAATGCTGGCCGACGATCGCGTCGACTTCCGCGAGAAACGCCGGGACCTTCGAAACAGTGACCGAGATGTCGTTCTTGTACGGCGTGAAATGGGAGATGGTTTCGGAGATGTATTCGCGCAGCTTCCACAGGTTGTGCAGTTGCTGTTCGCTCTGGCTCATTACTCCGTCCAGCACCCAGCCCTGCTCGACGCAGTGCTCGAAGGTTTCCAGCGCGTGGTTGGCCACTTCTTCGGTGGTCGCCTCGAATTCCAGCAGCGCGTAGAAGGGGCACTCGGTTTCGAACGGGGACGGTACGTCACCGCGCGCCATGACCTTGGCCAGCGCTTTGTCCGAGAAGAATTCGAATGCAGTCAGATCGAGTTTGCTCTGAAACGCGTGCAGCACCGGCATGATCGCGTTGAAATCGGTGGTACCTAGCACCATCGCGGTGAGGTTCTTCGGCGCGCGGTCCAGACGCATGGTCGCCTCGACCACAAACCCCAGCGTTCCTTCGGCGCCAATGAACAGCTGGCGCATGTCGTAGCCGGTGGCGTTTTTGATGAGGTCTTTGTTCAGCTCGAGCAGGTCGCCTTTGCCGGTGACGACTTTAAGGCCGGCGACCCAGTTGCGGGTCATGCCGTAGCGAATCACTTTGATCCCGCCGGCGTTGGTGCCGATGTTGCCGCCGATATTGCTGGAGCCTGACGACGCGAAGTCCACCGGGTAATACAAGCCGTTTTCTTCGGCGAGGTTCTGCAACTGTTTGGTGACCACACCCGGCTGACAGATGGCGGTGCGATCGGTCAGGTTGAGTTCGAGCACCTGGTTCATGTAATCGAACGAGACAACCACCTCACCGTTGGCGGCGACGGCAGCGGCCGACAACCCGGTACGGCCGCCCGAAGGGACCAGTGCAACCTTGCGCTCGTTGGCCCAGCGAACGATGGCCTGAACCTGCTCAGTGGTCTTGGGGAAGACGATGGCCGTGGGCGCCGGGGCGAAATGTTTGGTCCAGTCCTTGCCGTAGGCTTCGAGGGAATCGGCGTCGGTCAGGACCTTGCCAGGCTCAACCAGGGTCTTCAGCTCATCTATCAGCGCAGGATGGGTCATCAACAGAACTCTCGAACAATTCATGGTCATCCTGAGAACGGCTCACGTCCAGGAATGGGGTGTTTCGCGGGGTGCATATGCTAGCATACGCCCCCCGCCAATCGAGCTTTCAGCCGATTGGCGCGCGCTTCACTTACTGCCATTTTCTTCGGGACACAGGTTTACGCAGATGAGCAAGACTTCCCTCGACAAGAGCAAGATCAAGTTCCTTCTTCTCGAAGGCGTCCACCAGTCCGCGGTCGACGTCCTCAAGGCCGCCGGTTACACCAGCATCGAGTACCACACCAAGTCTCTGCCGGAAGCCGAACTGAAGGAAAAGATTGCCGACGCTCACTTCATCGGTATTCGTTCCCGCACTCAGCTGACTGAAGAACTGTTCGACTGCGCCAAGAAGCTCGTGGCGGTCGGCTGTTTCTGCATCGGCACCAACCAGGTTGACCTGAACGCAGCCCGCGAGCGCGGCATCGCTGTGTTCAACGCCCCTTACTCCAACACCCGCTCGGTGGCGGAGCTGGTGCTGGCCGAGGCCATCCTGCTGCTGCGCGGTATCCCGGAGAAGAACGCTTCCTGCCATCGTGGCGGCTGGATCAAAAGCGCGGCCAACTCTTTCGAGATTCGTGGCAAGAAGCTCGGCATCATTGGTTACGGCTCGATCGGCACTCAGTTGTCGGTGCTGGCTGAAGGCCTGGGCATGCAGGTTTACTTCTACGACACGCTGACCAAGCTGCCGCTGGGCAACGCCACTCAGGTATCGAGCCTGAACGAGCTGCTGGGCATGTCCGACATCGTCACCCTGCACGTTCCGGAAACCAACGAAACCCAGTGGATGATCGGCGAGAAAGAAATCCGCACGATGAAGAAGGGCGCCATCCTGATCAACGCGGCACGCGGCACGGTGGTTGAACTCGACGCCCTGGCTGATGCGATCAAGGATAAGCACTTGATTGGCGCGGCCATCGATGTGTTTCCGGTCGAACCCCGCTCCAACGACGACGAGTTCGAAAGCCCTCTGCGTGGCCTGGATAACGTCATCCTGACCCCGCACATCGGCGGCTCGACGGCTGAAGCGCAGGCCAACATCGGTCTGGAAGTGGCAGAGAAACTGGTCAAGTACAGCGATAACGGTACCTCTGTCTCCTCGGTCAACTTCCCGGAAGTTGCCCTGCCGGCTCACCCTGGCAAGCACCGCTTGCTGCACATCCACGAGAACATCCCGGGCGTGCTGATGGAGATCAACAAGGTCTTCGCCGAGAACGGCATCAACATCTCCGGTCAGTTCCTGCAGACCAACGAGAAGGTCGGTTACGTGGTGATCGACGTCGATGCCGAGTACTCCGATCTGGCGCAAGAGAAACTGCAACACATCAAGGGCACCATCCGCAGCCGCGTCCTGTTCTAAGACGATGGGTTGAAGATGATAAAAAAGGAGACCTTCGGGTCTCCTTTTTTTGTCCGCGAATCGCTGACACGCTGGCGATGGTTGTCCACCAATCGCCCAATGCACGGCGCGTTATTTCACCGTAATGGTGATCTTCTGCGACTCGACCGGCGGGTTCAGCGGAACGTGGTTCTTGTCGCCGACCAGCAACTGCAGCGTGTGCTGACCCGGCGTCAGGTTCAGCTCGGTTTCGGTCTGGCCTTTGCCGAAGTGGCGGATGTTGTCGGTGGTGGGCAACGGCGCAGTCATGTCGGGCTGATCCTTGACGTCGATCAACAGGTGGTGATGACCGGTGTCCGGAACGTCGACGCCGGCCGGGGCAACACCCATGCCCTTGAGGCCGAACTGCACCTTGAATGCGCCATTGACGGTCGCGCCGTCCTTCGGCGATATGATGTACACCTCGGCGCCTGCAGGGGCTGCCGTGCGTGGCATGTCGGCGGCCTGAGCCAGGAAGCTCGCGCCCAGTAACAGTCCGGTCAGGGCAGTTCCAGCAAATAACGTTTTCATGATTTCTCCGTCTTTATTGATGGGCGGCTGGAGTGTTAGGCGTCAAACCTGTGTCACCTCGACACCCAACCGCCAGTAACGCGCTTTACCTTAGCTGCGGTTAGCCGCGAAGTGTTTCGCTGAGTGGAAGGATGTAGAAGATTTCATCTTGGACCGAAGCGGTGCCAGGCAGCAACCACACCCTCTGTGGGAGTGAGCTTGCTCACGAAGAGGCCAGGGCATTCAGCTACTTTCTCTGGTAGACGGGAAGTAAGCCTTCGCGAGCAAGCTCGCTCCCACGGAATCGAGGTCGGCTTGCGATCTCTGATTGCTGCCGGACTTGCGGGAATAGGCCTGCTACAACTCGAACGGTTCGTTTCCGCGTCGCCTGAACCATCCGGTCAACGACAGGCGTTCGCGGGTCGAGGGCATGACTTCGTGGGGCATGTCGCCGGACAGGAAAACCACAAGGCAGCCACCGGTGGGCTGCACGTCGTACTCGACGCCATCCTTGAGGTACATCCGCAACTGGCCGCCGTGCTCCGGCAACCAGCCATCATTCAGATAGACGACCGCAGAGACCATTCTTTTATCGTCATCGCGAAAGCGATCCACGTGCTTGCGATAAAAGGCCCCCGGCGGATAGAGCGCGAAGTGACTCTCATAGTCCTCAAGGCCCAGAAACAAGCCTCGGTTCAGCGCCTGGCGCAGGCTGTCCATAAGGTCCAGATAGCGGTCGCATGGCTCGGCCTGCCCCGCTTCCAGCCACTGAATATGATCGCCGCGAATCCCCTCCCGAACCTCCTGCGCCGGTCCGCGCCCCACTGCAGCGGGCGCGAGTTCGCCCTGGACAGCGCGTGTGCGGCACTCAAGCGCCAGCTCGCGGGTCAGGGTGTCGGGCAGGAAGATGTTCTGCTGCGACCAGCCGCGCTCGGCCAGGTCGTCGACGATTCGCAACAGCAGCGGGTGATCAGGGGATATGCGCATGGCGCGCATAGTATCCATACGCCGATTAATCCGACAGGGCCTGCAATGCGGCGAATGAGGAATATTTTTAGCCGGTGCGAGGACGCCCGGCGGTTTTGCCTGATTGCCTGTCGAACCCTCGATTTTTACGGGGGTCTGGCAAGTGTTAACTCGACAAATCCCCGCTGCCCCACCGAGAATGGCGGCCTGCCGACAGGAGTCTCTAATGCGCCGTCTGTTTTTCCTGCTGTTGATGTTCTGCACTTTGCCCGCCTGGGCAGACGGCCACGATCAGCTGTACAAGCTCGCCGGCTGGCCGGAACAACGCGCTCACTTTGTCGATGCCCTCAAGGCCGCTCAGCAGCGTTACCGCAACAGCCTTCCGCCGGCCGTATTCGATGCTCTGGTCAGCAACAGCAATCAGCGCTTCGCGCCGCAGGCGATGGACCTGCGAGCGGAGCAGACGCTGCGCCAGACCCTGCAGGACCCGAACCCTGCGCTGCAGTTTTTCCAGTCGCCGCTGGGCCGCAAGATCGTCAATGCCGAGCTGACTGCCACGCGTCCAGACCAACTGGCCAAAAACGCTCAGGGCCTGCCGCACATCGAGGCGGACGATAACCGTCTGCTGATCATCGGCCACCTCGCCAACGCCCTCCCCGCCAAGGAAGCGGGCGCGGAGGTCAGCCTTGCGATTGCCGGCGTTGCCGCCGACAGCCTCAGTTCAATGATTCCAGGCCTGATGGGCGGCGCAACGACCCAGGCCATGCTTGACGGCCAACGCCAGCGGCTCATGGGGCAAATCGGCAAGGACGTGAACAACACGCTGCTTTACGTGTACCGCGACCTGTCGGACGGCGAGCTGGACGAATTCGCGACCTTCGCTGAGTCAAACGAGGGCAGGGCTTATTACAAGGCTGCGCTGGCCTCGGTTCGCGCGGGATTGGCGGTCGGGCAGACTGTCAAATGACGTCAGTGGGACCGGCCTCAGCCGGGAAGGGTACTGTTTGAACACCCTCATTCTTTCGGTGTGACGACTTAAGCCTCCCGGCTAAAGCCGGTCCCACTGGGTTCATGCGGTCAGTTAGGAGGCCTGCCCTGCCCTTCGAGCCCTACCCTATCCGCTGCGTCAGGAACTCAAAAAACCGCGCGCGCAACTCGGGTGACTCGTTCACCAAGTGGTGCCGCGCTTCGTGCAGCATGAAAATCTGCGGCTGATCGAACTTGTCCTTGAGCACCGCGAGATTGTGTTTCCAGTCCACGGTCATGTCCGACTCGCCCTGCACGATCAGCGGGCGGCGACGGCTGCGCGGTGCGCGTTCGATGCGCTCGACCCACTTGGCAAGCGCGCCGACCCAGACCGTTGGCAGGCGTCGGGGCTGCAGCGGGTCCGCCAGCAGGAACGGCAGGAAGGTCGGGGCGTTAGAGTTTTCGCTGAACCGCCGGTCAATGGCTTTGACGAAGCCGCGCAGCAGGTAATAGCTGAACTTCGACAGGGCCCAGCCACGCGGCCGCACCAACGGCGCCAGCAGGATGGTCTGACCCTGCGCCGGGCTGGCGTCGCCGTGATGAAGCAAATGGTCGATCACAATGGCGCCGCCGGTGCTTTGTCCGCACAGGTGCCAAGGCTGGGGCAGCCTGAGGGTGTCAGCTTCGACAAACAGTCGGTCCAGCACCGCCTGATACTCCGCGAAGTCAGTAATGCTCGCCCGCGCCCCACTGGACAGCCCATGGCCCGGCAAGTCGCAGGTCATCACTGCCAGCCTGAGCCCAACTGCCCAGTCGATGACGTGACGATACAGCCCGACGTGATCGTAAAAGCCGTGCATCAGTACTAGCGTGCCCACGGGCTGCTCCGGCATCCAGAGCTGCGCGACGATGTCGTACCCGCCGACTTCAAAGCGCCCGATTCGACTGTGGATCGAGCCATTCGGGCCGAGCGCGTTCAGGCCATAGAAACGCTGATAGGCCTGCGCCTCTTCAGACAGCTTTTGCGACACGCTCAGCGGCGAAAGCTCAGCACGCAGGTGATCGGGGTCGAACGTGTCTGACATCAGAATTCCAGATTGATGTGGGTAGGAAGCGGCCGTATGGAAGTGTCATCTGTCCGCTGCGGCGTGGCAAGTTACGCCGCCTAAATCCCTGACCGGTCCGTCTACCCAGTCGCGACACAAATCTGTAGCCTGCAAACCCTTCCGATTCTCATTTGAGCCCCCGATGAAACGCAGCCTTTACGTCATCGTCGCAGTGTTAGTGCTCATCGGGGGCGCGGGCGCCTGGTACCTCCACGGCAAGCAGCCGGCACGTGAGGGCGAGATGAGTCTGCCGGGGCTGCATGCCGCGGTCAGCGTGCATTATGACGAGCGCGGCGTGCCGCACATTCGTGCCGAAAACCAGGACGATCTGTACCGCGCCCTGGGCTACGTTCATGCGCAGGACCGCCTGTTCCAGATGGAAATCCTGCGCCGGCTGGCGCGCGGCGAGCTGGCGGAAGTCCTCGGCCCCAAGCTGGTCAGCACCGACAAGCTGTTCCGCAGCCTGCGCATCCGCGAGCACGCCGATGCCTACGTCGCGCGCCAGGATAAAAACACGCCAGCGTGGAAAGCGCTGCAAGCCTACCTGGACGGCATCAATCATTATCAAGCGACGCATCCGAAACCGATCGAGTTCGACGTGCTGGGCATTCGCGAGCGGCCGTTCACGGCGCAAGACACGCTCAGCGTCGGCGGCTATCTGGCCTACAGCTTCGCAGCTGCCTTTCGCACTGAACCGTTGATGACCTATGTGCGGGATCAACTGGGCCCGGAATACTTGAAGGTTTTCGACCTCGACTGGCAGCCACGCGGCGCGCTAGGCCAATCATCTGCGCCGGCGCTGAGCCGCGCGGACTGGAAAGGCCTCAACGATCTGGCGCTGCTGAGCCAACAAGCGCTTGAGAAGGCCGGCCTGCCGCAGTTCGAGGGCAGCAATGCGTGGGCGGTTTCCGGCAGCCGCACCCAAAGTGGCAAGCCACTGCTGGCGGGTGACCCGCACATTCGTTTCTCGGTGCCGGCGGTCTGGTACGAAGCGCAGCTCACGGCCCCGGGTTTCGAGCTGTATGGGCATTTCCAGGCGCTCAACCCGTTCGCGCTGCTCGGCCACAACCTGGATTTCGGCTGGAGCCTGACCATGTTCCAAAATGATGATCTGGACCTGATCGCGGAAAAGACCAACCCCGAAAACCCCAATCAAGTCTGGTACCACGGCGCCTGGGTGGACATGACGTCACGCACCGAGCAGATCGACGTCAAAGGCGAACCACCCGTGACGCTCACCCTTCGGCAGTCGCCCCACGGCCCGATCGTCAACGACGCGCTGGGCGC
>NZ_DASVUM010000195.1:0-9305 GCF_036387035.1 Pseudomonas sp.
CGATACAGCACGCAGGTGTCGGACAACGTGGTCATGATCGCCAGCAGCGCGTCGAGTCGCGCGTTTTGCTCGCCATGCCCGGCTGCGCGGCTGCGCACGAGCTGCGGCAGTCCGGTCTGGGTGACGGCGGGAAAGCCGGTCTGCGCTTGTTCTCGGGCCCCCGTCGCGCCGTATTTTTGCGCAACGGTTTGACCATGGCTCTGGCCCTGGTTGGCGGCCTGGTGACCATCCTCGATCAATGCCAGCCGGCCTGCGCGTTGGCACAGCCCTTCCGGGGAAAGGTCATCGGGATCCAGCGCTGCAGCGGTGACCAGCAAACCCAACGCCCAGATCGCGCCGCGGTGAGTGTTCACCCCGCCGGTCGTGCGCATCATCGCGGCTTCGCCTTCGCGGCCGAGGCGGCCGATGGTTTCCCGCAGTGCCGGGTTGAGCTCGCCGATGGCTATAGCGGCGTCGGCCATTTGCTTGAACGCAGGCCACAGTGACAGAGCTGACGCATGCATCAGGCCCAGGTGCAGGTCCGTGTGGGCGCCACTGCTGCGGCGGTCGACCAGCGCCGGTTTAGGCGACAGGTCGGCCTCGTCAATTAGCGCATCAACCGCCAGATCGGCCAGGCGCGCTGCCAGTGAGGCCAAGCCTGGTGCTGCATCAAAAGTGTCGAAAGCTACGTTGAATGCACGCATCACCAGCTCCTGAATTTCGCAGGCGGGTTGTACAAACCGCCGGACCATTCCACCAACTCGGCGATGCTCTTGGCCGCCAGCAGTTCGCGGCTTGCGTCGGTGCGGCGAATGCCCAAATCCTCAGGGAGCGCGATCAGCCCCTCGCGGCGCATGCGAGCCGTGTCTTTGGGATTGTGGCGCATGCCAATGGACGTCACGCCGGCGACGGCGGCGATCATTGCCTGACGCTCTTCCAGCGTCCGTGCCTTGTACAGATAGGCGATGCCTTCTTCGGTCAGCAGGTGAGTTACGTCATCGCCATAGATCATGATCGGCGCCAAGGGCATGCCGCTTTTTTTCGCGACTTCCACGGCATCAAGGGTCTCGACGAAGGTGGGTTTGCCCCCTTCCTGGAAGGTCTCGACCATTTGCACCACGAGCTTCTTGCCGCGCTCAAGGTAGGCGTCCGGCCCGTCACCGCTCTGTTGACGCATGTCCAGCCAGGCGGGCGTGGCATGGCGTCGGCCGCGTGGGTCGTGGCCCATGTTCGGCGCGCCGCCGAAGCCGGCAAGGCGCCCGCGCGTGACCGTTGATGAATGACCGTCGCCGTCGACTTGCAGCGTGGCGCCGATGAACAGGTCAACCGCGTACTGCCCGGCCAGCTGGCACATCATCCGGTTGGAGCGCATCGAGCCATCATGTCCGGTGAAGAACACATCAGGCCGCGCGGCAATGTAGTTTTCCATGCCCATTTCGGTGCCGAAGCAATGCACGCTTTCGACCCACCCGCTTTCGATGGCGGGGATCAGCGTTGGGTGCGGGTTGAGCGTCCAGTTGCGGCAAATCTTGCCCTTAAGGCCCAGGGATTCGCCGTAAGTCGGCAGGATCAATTCAATCGCCGCCGTGTTGAAACCGATGCCGTGATTGAGGGACTGAACGTTGTGTTTCTCGTAGATCCCGCGAATCGCCATCATCGCCATCAGCACGTGGACCGGCTTGATGTGCCGAGGGTCGCGGGTAAACAGCGGCTCGATGTAAAACGGCTTGTCGGCGACGACCACGAAGTCGACCCATGACGCCGGAATGTCCACACGCGGCAGGTCGCTGACGTCATCCACCAACTGGTTGACCTGCACGATGACAATGCCGTCGCTGAACGCAGCCGGTTCGATCAGGGCGGGAGTGTCTTCGGTGCTGGCGCCGGTGTAGATGTTGCCGGCCCGGTCAGCCATGAAACCGGCCGAGAGCACGACATTGGGAATCAGGTCGACCAACAGGCGCGAATAAAGCTCGATGTAGGTATGAATCGCGCCGATTTCCAGCAAGCCGTCTTCGAGCAGTTGGCTGATGCGCAGGCTTTGCGTACCTGCAAAAGAGAAGTCCAGCTTGCGGGCGATGCCGCGTTCAAACAGGTCCAGATGCTCGGCTCGCCCAACGCTAGGCATGATCATGTGCAGGTCGTGCAGCTTGCCGGGGTCGGCCTTGACCAGGGATCGCGAAAGAAAGTCCGCCTGCTTCTGGTTGTTGCCTTCAAGCACCACGCGGTCGCCCGGTGCAATCAGCGCCTCAAGCGCGGCGACGATCTTGTCGGTCGGCAGTACAACGCCATCGGCGAAGGAACGCACCAGGTCGAGCCGTCGCAGTTTTTCAGTGCGACGACGCGACCAGCGCGGGTCAAGTTTCGTTGTTGTGGTCATGCTGACTCCACGAGTTCGCTGTCGTGGGGCAGATTAGGAGGGGTTCAGGTGCGGCATCAATCAAGCAAATCAGCAGACCGTTACGCTCAGAGTAATGATCAGTCAGGCCATTGGATCTGATAGCGGGTGCTGCGGCCCCCGCCCGGCAATTTCAACAGGTAGCCTTTCACCAGCAGGTCCGCCAGATGCCGGGTGGCGGTGGCTTTGCTGACTTTGGCCACCGCCTGGTATTGAGCGGCGCTGATGCCACCGGTAAAACCCGCGTCGGGCTTCTCCGACAGCAGGTCGCCATTCAATAACCGGTTGAGCACTTTGATTTGCTCGGGGGATAGCCCGTCATCCCGATGGGCTTGCCAAAATCTGGCCTTGGCCAAGACCCGGTCGATGCGCTGCATGGCCTGCTCCAGCGTATGCAGCAACGTCTGTAAAAACCAGACGAGCCATTCGGTGATGTTCAGGCCGGCGCGCTGGGTCGCTTCCAGAATGCGGTAGTAGTCCTGACGGCGGGCAAGGATGCTGGCGGACATGGCGTAAAAACGTATGGCCTGGTGTTCGCCTTGGGCCATCGCCAGGTCGGTGATGGCGCGGGTCAAACGTCCGTTGCCGTCGTCGAACGGATGCAGCGTGACGAACCAGAAATGCGCGATGCCCGCGCGAACCAGTGGGTCGAGGGTGCGATCAGAGCGGCTGCTGTTGAACCAGTAAAGAAAGTCATCGAGCAGCTTTTCGAGATTTTCGCGCGCAGGCGCCTCGAAATGCACCACGGGCCGGTCAATGCGACCGGACACGACTTGCATGGGTTCAGGTCCCCTGAGCACCCCGACCTGGAGGGACGTTGCCAGCAGGGCGCTCGTTTCGGGAAACAACAAGCGATGCCAATGCATCAGCCGTTCAGATGTCAGCGGCGCATCGTGTCGTTGAGTGGCATTCAGCATCAACTCGGCAAAGCCTTCACTGCGCGCAGTCACACGTTCATCGCTGGCGAGCCCGAGCCGTTTTGCCAGAGAAGAACGCACTGAGTCCACATTGAGCTGCTCACCTTCGATGGCCGAAGAGGTGATGACGTTCTGCAGCAAGGCGTCCAGTTCACGCTCGACATTCGCGTCAGTGCCTGACGCGCCAATCATCCCCAATAACTGACCCTGCGCCTGGGTGCAGGCCCGTAAAAGCGGCGCCAATGGCTCCACATCCCAAGCGAAAGAGGGCCACTTTGGGTGCTGCCAGATCCATTCTGTTGACTGTTTCACTGAAGGCCTCGGACGTGTGTGAGCCGAATAGCGACCTTATTCGGCTCACGGCATGAGCCGAATATGAGGTTTATTCGGCTCAGCGTCTAGGAGGAATTTCGGAGTAGCAATTGCCATCTGCCCCCGGCGTCACGCTGGCATGCCACAGTTGAGCATGCACAGGAGATCAAATTGTGGGAGCGAGCTTGCTCGCGAAGACGCCGGTACATCCGCTAAATCTTCAGTGGCTGATACGCCGTATTCGCGAGCAAGCTCACTCCCACAAGGGTTGTGTCCGACATGCAACCTGCAGCGCGGGAAAAGCAGTCGTGGGGGCGAGACGCGCCACTTGAAGGCTGTCGCTGAAGGCGCTGCGGATGCGGACGCCGGAAACCTTACCGATATCGAACCTGTGAAAGCAAGATTCATCAGCAGGGTCTGATCCTGCTTCTGCTGGCAGCGCCTGAGTCCTTCGGGCAGTGAGGATTTGACACACGCCGCATATCAAATTGTGGGAGCCGGCTTGCTGGCGAAGGCGGTGGGTCAGTCGATATTGGTAGCGCTGGCTGATTTTATTCGCCAGCAAGCCGGCTCCTACAGATCTCGGGGCAGGCGTTAACTCCGCGGCGAACCTCGATAATGGCGAATATGGTTCAAGTGAGGCTCAAATCCCCGCGCCGCTTACCTGTACCAACCCCGCATCCATCAACCACTCCTCAAGCGCCACAAGGTCCGGGATCTTTGCCACGGTTTCACCCACTTGCACCGCGGCCAGTTCCAGCTCGGCCAGCGGCACATCGACGTAGCTGAGTTGGCTATCAAGCTTGCATGACCGGGGAATGCCCTGCGTCAGCAGCGCAATGAATTTTAAATCCGGCCGACCGCCCAAGGCGTTGAGCACGACGATGCGCGCGCGGCCCCCGACTCGGGCGCGGCTGCCGCAGGCGGCTTCGAAGCTGAGCAACGGCAGGCTGCGGTTGCGCCAGTTGATCGGGCCCAGGTACCACTGCGGAGCGGCGGGATCGGCGACGCTGTCCTGATAGTCGATCAGCTCGGCGACCGCGACGTTAGGCAGCAGCAGGTGCCGGTCACTGAGCGGGATGAGTAAGCCGGTCAGGCTGGTCAACCGGGCCGCTTGCAGCGTGGTATCAGACATGGACATGGCTCCAGTGGGCGATGCTCTCCAGCAGCGCAGCTTCCTGATACGGCTTGCTCATGTAGTCGTTAACCCCCAACGCCATGGCATGGTCGCGGTGTTTATGGCCCGATCGCGAGGTGATCATGATGATTGGCAGGTGCTTTAACGCATCGTCTCCACGAATCTTGCTGACCACCTCGAAGCCGTCCATGCGCGGCATTTCAATGTCCAGCAGCATGACGTCAGGGGTGTGCTCCTGCAGCAGCGCCATGGCGTCGACCCCATCCTTCGCCGTCAGGACGTTCATGCCGTGGCGTTCCAGCAAGCGGCCAGTGACCTTGCGCACGGTGACGGAATCATCCACCACCATCACCAGCAGCGGCCGCGCCTGCTCGGGCTCGACGTAACGCACCGGCGCACGACCGGCCACTTGCAACGCCAGCAGCTTGGCGTGAAAGCGCCGGATGTGGGCAAACAGGTCGAGAATCAGCACCACGCGGCCATCGCCCAGAATGGTCGCGCCCGCAATGCCCGGTATGGCCGAAAACTGTGGCCCGAGGTTTTTCACCACGATCTCCCGCGAGCCGGCCAACGCATCCACCTGCACCGCGACCCATTGGTCGTGTACATGCACCAGGAGCACGGGAAGCGGCTGGGCCTGGGTCTGCCCGGCCAGTTTCGGCGGGTGACCGTTATTGAGCAGCTCGCCCAGATAACGCAACTCATAGTTGCGTCCGCCGTACTGATAGCGCGGCGGCACGGACTGATAACACGCTTCCAGCTCATGCGGCATGACGCGCACGATGCCCTCGACACTGTTCAGCGGAACGGCGTATTGCTCTTCGCCGCACTGCACCATCAGCGCTCGGTTGACCGACACCGAAAATGGCAAACGAACACGGAAACGCGCGCCCTCTCCCGCTTTGGAATCAATGACCATCGAGCCGCCCAGGTCCTTGACCTCGGCGTGCACCACGTCCATGCCGACGCCGCGCCCGGAAATCTGGGTGATGGTTTCGGCGGTGGAAAACCCTGCCCGCAGGATGAACTGCAGGATGTCGTGCTCGCTCAGCTCCGCATCCGGGCTGATGATGCCGCGCTTGATCGCCTTGCGGCGCACAGCCTCGAAGTCGACACCGGCGCCGTCATCTCGCATCTCGATGACGATGTCGCCACCTTCGTGGGCCAGACTCAGCGTGATATGCCCCCACTCCGACTTGCCGGCGGCCAGGCGCTCCTCGGCGCTCTCCAGCCCGTGATCGATGGCGTTGCGCAGCATGTGCTCCAACGGTGCGACCATGCGTTCGAGCACGTTGCGGTCCATCTCGCCCTCAGCGTTGACCACGTCGAACTTGACCTTTTTATCCAGCTCGCCGGCCACCTGGCGGACGATCCGGCGAAGACGCGGCACCATGCGCTCGAACGGCACCATGCGCGTGCGCATCAGGCTTTCCTGAAGTTCGGTGTTCACCCGCGCCTGTTGCAGCAGCAGGGTTTCAGCCTCGTGAGCACGGGCGTCGAGGGTTTCCTTGAGGTCCATCAGGTCGGATGCCGACTCGAACAGCGCGCGGGACAACTGCTGCAGCTGCGAATGCCGGTCCATTTCCAGCGGGTCGAATGCTTCGTAACCGTGCCTATCAATGGGGTGATCGCGGCTGATAATACGGCCCTGGGTTTCGATATCGAGTCGGCGCAGCTGATCGCGCATCCGCTCGATGGTGGTCTCCATTTCGACCAGCGTGACCTGCGCGTCGCTGACCTGCTGCTCGACACGCCCCCGGAATATCGAGGTTTCGCCGGCCAGATTCGCCAGATCTTCGAGTTGCTCGGCGGGGACCTTGATCATCTCCGGGCCGATGCGCTCGCCGTCGGCCTCGGCCTGTGCCGCAGTCGGTTCGACAGGGGGCGCCGGCGGCAGCGCTGACGCTGCCGGAGCTCTCTCGACGACTTCGCGTGCTGTCCCCGACGACGTGTAATGTTCCATGCTTTCGATCAGCAGCGCCGGGTTGGGCAACGGCTCGTAGCCTCGAACGGCATCGACCATGTCGGCGAGCATGTCGTGGCCACTCTGCAGCAGGCCGTTGAGCATCGCGCTGTTTTTCAACGTCCCCGTCGACAATCCTTCGTACAGCGACTCCAGTTCGTGGGCCAGATCGCCAACAGGCGCGATTTCCACCATGCGCGCGCCGCCCTTGAGCGTGTGCAGATCGCGTAGCAGGTTTTCGATTTCCAGGGTGTTCTGCGGATCGGCTTGCCAGCGCACCAACGCTGCGCTGCTGCTTTCAATGATGTCGTCGGCTTCTTCGAGGAAGATTTCCAGCAGCTCCGGATCGCGCTCGTCCAGCGAGTGAATCATTGAGCTGACGTTGCGCGTCTCGCCGTCATTGGGCAGCAGGTAACAGTTGCGCTGCCGGAACTCGCGAATCTTCTCGATGAGCGGAGCGGGACTGGTCAACGCCGAACGGTGCTGCAACTGTTCGAGCATCAACGACAGGTGATCGTGGCTGTGTACCAGCAGCTCGGCCAGTTGCGGTGAGTAACCGCAACGGCGGTCGAGCAGGCCCTCGTAGAGCGATTCCAGCTCATGGCCGAGGTCGCCCACCGGCCCGATTTCGGCCATGCGCGCGCCCCCTTTGAGGGTGTGCAGGTCGCGCTGCAACGATGACAACGGCAGCGGGCTTTCCGGATCGTCGAGCCAGCGTTGCAGTGCAGGACCGGCGAGGTCGAGAATGTCCACTGCCTCTTCAAGAAAGATCTCGACGATTTCCTGATCGAAATCATCACGTGCAGGCCGGGCAGGCTGAGCGAGGCGCTCATTGACCTGATCCATTTCCGTGATGTGGGTCCCCCCAGCCTCGTCACGTTTGATCACGCCCATCGCACCGGGGTTCAGGGCTTCGTCGAGCAGCCCGCGCAACGCGCTCACGCGCTCGGGGCAAGGCTGCACTTCCTGTCCGGCGGCCACCTGATCGAGCATGTTGATCAACGCTTCGTGGGCTTTTTCGGCCTCATCGAAAAACCGTTCGCTGACGGCAAGGCTGCTTTCCTCCACCGCGCCATACAGATCGAGCAGCGCTTCGCAGAGCTCATCGACCTGAGGCAGCTCGGCCATGTGCGCGCCGTGCCCGAGCGTGGTCAATTCGTCGAGCAGCGCGCTCAATTCCTGGCGGCGGCCGGGGTGCTGACGCCAATCCTTGAGCAGGTTGTCGGCGTCCAGCAGGATGTCCATGCCTTCAACCAGAAAGCTTGAAATCAAGTGCGGATTACGCCGCGTGCGCAAGCCATTGCCATCGTCGCTCAAGGCCTCGGCCATGCGCGCGTCGAACAGCTCGTGGGCCCGTTGAATCAAGAGAGCCGCGCCGTCGATGGGCATCAGCGGGTCGACATTCAGCTGCGCCAGGCCTTGGCGGAACAATGGCTCAGCCGCTCGCAGCAGATCAATTTCGGCCTGGCCGACCGCGATCAGGTTGGTCTTGAACTCGCGGACCAACTGGTCCAACGGGCTCGCCAGCTCGGCAATCGGCAGGACGCCCGCCATGTATGCGCTGCCTTTGAGGGTATGCAGCGCGCGCAGCAAATCGTTGCTGAACATCGGCGCATCGGCATCCTGAGCGGCGTCGAAATAACGGCTCATCGTATTCAGATGGGTGTGGGCTTCCTGACGGAAGATTTCCAGCAATTGCGGATCGAAACCCTGTTCATCCTCCAGCCGTTGCGCAGGCTCGTAATCATCCGCTTCACCTTGGGCCAGCGCATGGGCCTGGGCGGCCAGTCGGTCGACATCGTCGCGCTGGCGCTGCACGTCTTCGGCGAAATCGCGAATCACGTCGGGCAGCAACGCCTGTACGTCTGCGAGCAACTGCTGCACCCGTGCGTCTGGCTCGACGCTGTGTTCCAGCACCCGGTTCAGCAGGTTCTCCACCGACCATGCCAGCTCGCCAAGAATCAGCCCGCGCACCATTCGGCCGCTGCCCTTGAGCGTATGAAACGCACGACGAATCTCGCCCAGCGCCGAAAAGTTGTCCGGGTCAGCGCGCCAACGCGGCACGTACTCGCGCAGCGCTTCGAGCATCTCGTCGGTTTCCTCGAGGAAGACTTCGAGCAGCTCTTCGTCAATTGCCTGCTCGCCTTTTGGCGGTGGCAACAGGCTGGCCGGCATATTCCGCGCCGGGGGATTGACCGCCGACAGCGGGCTGGCGAGGACCTCGGCGAGGGTCCGACTCGGGCTGACCAAGGCCTGCCGTTCGTGCAGGGCTTGCAGCTCCTCCTCGCTGATGACTTCTTCGAGCACCGGCACATCCAGCGCGTCGGTGACCGGGGTGTAACCAAGCCTGGCAAGGCTTTCCTGGGCCAGATCCAGCACGTGTTCACCCGGCGCCTCCGGGTCTTCGGCCATGCGCTCGAGGTAATACTCGACGCCAATGATCACGTCCGCCAAGTGATCGAGCTGCGATGCGGCCGGGCTTTCAGCGTCGACCAGCAAGTGTTCGGTGATGTACTCGTTACAGGCCGCCAGCAGGCCGGATGCCCGCGCCAGCGGAATCATCGCCAGTGCGCCGCGCACCTGGACCAACTGTTCCGA
>NZ_DASVUM010000196.1:0-17183 GCF_036387035.1 Pseudomonas sp.
GAAAGTGTCTATGAAAGCAGGTCTGTACCATCCAGATGAATTCAAGGATAACTGTGGTTTCGGCCTGATCGCCCATATGCAAGGCGAGCCCAGTCATCACCTGTTGCAGACGGCTATCCAAGCCCTGACCTGCATGACCCATCGCGGTGGGATCAACGCTGACGGCAAGACCGGCGACGGTTGCGGGCTGTTGATTCAGAAGCCGGACGCGTTCCTGCGCGCCATCGCCAAAGAGCACTTTGGTAATGAGCTGCCAGCGCAATATGCCGTGGGCATGGTGTTCCTCAACCAGGACGACGCCAAGGCTGAAGCCGCGCGCGACAACATGAATCGCGAGATTATTGCCGCTGGCCTGACGTTGATCGGCTGGCGTCAGGTGCCTATCGATACCAGCGTGCTGGGTCGACTGGCCCTGGAGCGTTTGCCGAAAATCGAGCAGGTGTTCATCGGTGGTGAAGGCCTGAGCGATCAGGAAATGGCCATCAAGCTGTTCAGCGCCCGTCGCCGTTCGTCGGTAGCCAATGCTGCAGACACTGATCACTACATCTGCAGCTTTTCCCACAAGACCATCATCTATAAAGGCCTGATGATGCCGCGCGACTTGACGGCATTTTTCCCGGACCTGAGCGACGAGCGCCTGCAAACCGCGATTTGCGTGTTTCACCAGCGCTTCTCCACCAACACCTTGCCGAAATGGCCGCTGGCACAGCCGTTCCGCTTCCTCGCCCACAACGGCGAGATCAACACCATCACCGGCAACCGCAACTGGGCCCAGGCCCGGCGCACCAAATTCGCCAACGAATTGATTCCTGACCTCGACGAGCTGGGCCCGCTGGTTAACCGCGTGGGTTCCGATTCGTCGAGCATGGACAACATGCTCGAACTGATGGTCACGGGCGGCATCGACCTGTTCCGTGGCGTGCGCATGATCATTCCGCCTGCGTGGCAGAACGTTGAAACCATGGACCCCGATCTGCGGGCGTTCTATGAGTACAACTCCATGCACATGGAACCGTGGGACGGCCCGGCAGGCGTCGTGATGACCGAAGGTCGCCACGCGGTCTGCCTGCTGGACCGTAACGGTCTGCGCCCGGCGCGCTGGGTCACCACCAAAAACGGCTACATCACCCTGGCGTCGGAAATCGGCGTGTGGGACTACAAGCCTGAAGACGTCATCGCCAAGGGCCGCGTCGGGCCAGGTCAGATCTTTGCCGTGGACACCGAAACCGGCCAGATCCTCGACACCGACGCCATCGACAACCGCTTGAAGTCGCGTCATCCGTACAAGCAGTGGCTGCGCAAGAACGCGTTGCGCATCCAGGCGACCATCGAAGACAACGACCATGGTTCGGCTTTCTACAACGCCGACCAGCTCAAGCAGTACATGAAGATGTACCAGGTTACTTTCGAGGAGCGCGATCAAGTATTGCGCCCGCTGGGTGAGCAAGGTCAGGAAGCAGTCGGTTCCATGGGTGATGACACGCCGATGGCTGTGCTGTCGCATCGTGTCCGTTCGCCCTACGACTATTTCCGCCAGCAGTTCGCGCAGGTCACCAACCCGCCAATCGATCCGCTGCGTGAAGCCATCGTCATGTCGCTGGAAATCTGCCTCGGCGCCGAGCGCAACATTTTCCAGGAATCGCCGGAGCATGCTTCTCGCGTGATCCTCAGCTCGCCGGTCATTTCCCCGGCCAAGTGGCGTTCGCTGATGACCCTGGAGCGTCCGGGCTTCGAGCGGCAGATCATTGACCTCAACTATGACGAGCACATTGGCCTGGAAGCCGCGGTGCGCAACATCGCCGATCAGGCTGAAGAAGCCGTGCGCGCCGGTCGGACCCAGATCGTCCTGACCGACCGTCATATCGCGCCGGGCAAACTGCCGGCTCACGCTTCCCTGGCTGTAGGCGCTGTTCACCATCGTCTGACAGAAAAAGGTCTGCGCTGCGACAGCAACATCCTGGTCGAAACCGCCACTGCGCGAGATCCGCACCATTTCGCGGTATTGATCGGCTTTGGCGCTTCGGCGGTCTATCCGTTCCTGGCCTACGAAGTGCTGGGCGACCTGATCCGCACCGGTGAAGTGCTGGGCGACCTTTACGAGGTGTTCAAGAACTACCGTAAAGGCATCACCAAAGGCCTGCTCAAGATTCTGTCGAAGATGGGTATCTCCACCATCACCTCGTACCGTGGCGCGCAGCTGTTCGAAGCCATCGGTTTGTCCGAAGCAGTCTGCGACCTGAGTTTCCGTGGCGTACCGAGCCGCATCAAAGGTGCGCGTTTCGTTGATCTGGAAGCCGAGCAGAAAGCCCTGGCCGCCGAAGCCTGGAGCCCGCGCAAGCCTATCCAGCAAGGCGGCCTGCTCAAATTCGTGTTCGGCGGTGAATACCACGCCTATAACCCGGATGTAGTGAGCATGCTGCAAGCTGCCGTCCAACAAGGCGACTACAGCAAGTTCAAGGAATACACCGCTCTGGTGGATAACCGTCCCGTCTCGATGATTCGCGACCTGTTCCAGGTCAAGACCCTCGAAACGCCGATGGCCATTGATGAGGTCGAACCGCTGAGCGAGATTCTCAAGCGCTTTGACTCGGCCGGTATTTCCTTGGGCGCACTGTCGCCGGAAGCCCACGAAGCACTGGCTGAAGCGATGAACCGTCTGGGCGCACGCTCCAACTCCGGTGAGGGCGGCGAAGATCCTGCTCGCTACGGCACCATCCGCAGCTCCAAGATCAAGCAGATTGCCACGGGTCGCTTTGGCGTTACGCCTGAGTATCTGGTCAACGCCGATGTGTTGCAGATCAAGGTTGCGCAGGGCGCCAAGCCGGGCGAGGGCGGGCAACTGCCGGGCGGTAAAGTGAACGGTCTGATCGCCAAGCTGCGTTATGCGGTGCCGGGCGTGACGCTGATTTCGCCTCCGCCGCACCACGACATCTATTCCATCGAAGATTTGTCGCAGCTGATTTTCGACCTCAAGCAGGTCAACCCGGCTGCGCTGGTCTCGGTCAAACTGGTGGCCGAAGCGGGCGTCGGTACGATTGCTGCTGGCGTGGCCAAGGCCTACGCCGACCTGATCACCATTTCCGGCTATGACGGCGGCACAGGCGCATCGCCGTTGTCGTCGATCAAATACGCGGGCGCTCCGTGGGAACTCGGTCTGGCCGAAACCCACCAGACCCTGCGCGGTAACGACCTGCGTGGCAAGGTTCGGGTACAAACCGACGGTGGCCTGAAAACCGGTCTGGACGTAATCAAGGCAGCGATTCTCGGCGCCGAGAGCTTCGGTTTCGGCACCGCGCCTATGATTGCGCTGGGCTGCAAATACCTGCGTATCTGCCACCTGAACAACTGCGCTACCGGCGTCGCAACCCAGAATGAAAAGCTGCGCAAGGATCACTACATCGGCACTGTCGAGATGGTGATCAACTTCTTCACCTACGTGGCCGAAGAGACTCGCGAGTGGCTGGCCAGGCTGGGCGTGCGTTCCCTGGAAGAGCTGATTGGTCGCACTGATCTGCTGGACATCCTGCCGGGTGAAACCGCCAAACAGCAGCACCTTGACCTGACGCCGTTGCTCGGCAGCGACCATATTCCGGCTGACAAACCTCAGTTCAGCCTTGTGGACCGCAATCCGCCGTTCGACAAGGGCCTGATGGCCGAGCGCATGGTGGAGCTGGCCAAACCGGCCATCGAAAGCATGAGTGGCGGCGAATACACCATGGATATCTGCAACTGCGACCGGTCCATCGGCGCGCGGATTTCCGGGGAAATCGCCAAGCTGCATGGCAACCAGGGCATGAACAAGGCGCCGATCACGTTCCGCTTCAAAGGCACGGCAGGGCAGAGCTTCGGCGTGTGGAACGCGGGCGGCCTGAACATGTATCTGGAAGGCGACGCCAACGACTACGTCGGCAAAGGCATGACGGCTGGCAAGCTGGTCATCGTTCCGCCCAAAGGCAGCCCGTTCAAGACTCAGGAAAGTGCCATCATCGGCAACACCTGCTTGTACGGCGCCACTGGCGGCAAGCTGTTCGCTGCCGGTACGGCGGGCGAGCGTTTCGCAGTACGTAACTCCGGCGCCCACACCATCGTGGAAGGTACCGGCGATCACTGCTGTGAATACATGACTGGCGGTTTCGTCTGCGTTTTGGGCAAGACCGGGTACAACTTCGGTTCCGGCATGACCGGTGGTTTCGCCTACGTGCTCGACCTGGACAACACCTTCGTTGACCGGGTCAACCACGAGCTGGTCGAAATCCAGCGTATCAGCGGTGAGTCGATGGAAGCCTATCGCAGCCATCTGGAACGCGTCCTGGCCGAGTATGTCGAGGAAACCGACAGCGAGTGGGGCCGTAACGTCTGGGAAAACCTGGACGATTACCTGCGCCGCTTCTGGATGGTCAAGCCCAAGGCTGCGACGCTCAAATCGCTGCTCTCCAGCACCCGCGCGAACCCGCAATAAAAGCAGCCACGAGCTGCAAGCTTTCAGCGACAAGCTTGCAGTTCCGTGGGGTGAACAGAATTTGATTTCTTGCAGCTTGAAGCTTTTAGCTTGAGGCTGCCGCGAAGAGGCTCCAAATGGCTGAACGTCTCAGTAACGACTTTCAATTCCTCGATGTCGGGCGTAAAGACCCGAAGAAGAAGCTGCTGCGTCAACGCAAGAAAGAGTTCGTGGAAATCTACGAACCTTTCAAGCCCCAGCAGTCGGCCGATCAGGCCCACCGTTGCCTGGGCTGCGGTAACCCGTATTGCGAGTGGAAATGCCCGGTACACAACTTCATTCCCAACTGGCTCAAGCTGGTTGCCGAAGGCAATATCCTGGCCGCCGCCGAGCTGTCGCACCAGACCAACACGTTGCCGGAAGTCTGCGGCCGGGTCTGCCCGCAGGATCGTCTGTGCGAAGGTGCGTGTACCCTGAACGACGGTTTCGGCGCGGTGACCATCGGTTCGGTGGAGAAGTACATCACTGATACCGCATTCGCCATGGGCTGGCGCCCGGACATGTCCAAAGTCGTGCGCAATGGCAAGCGCGTCGCCATCATCGGTGCCGGCCCGGCGGGCCTTGGCTGTGCCGATGTGCTGGTGCGCGGCGGCGTGACGCCGGTCGTCTTCGACAAGAACCCGGAAATCGGTGGTCTGCTGACCTTCGGTATCCCTGAGTTCAAGCTGGAAAAAACCGTGCTGAGCCATCGCCGTGAAGTGTTCACCGGCATGGGTATCGAGTTCCGCCTCAATACCGAAGTCGGCAAGGACGTGACCGTTGACCAATTGCTCGAAGAGTACGATGCCGTATTCATGGGCATGGGCACCTACACCTACATGAAAGGCGGCTTTGCTGGCGAAGACCTGCCGGGCGTGCATGACGCGCTCGACTTCCTCATCGCCAACGTCAATCGCAACCTGGGCTTTGAAAAGTCCCCGGAAGATTTCGTCGACATGAAGGGCAAGAAAATTGTCGTGCTCGGCGGCGGTGACACGGCCATGGACTGCAACCGTACCTCGATTCGCCAGGGCGCCAGGTCGGTGACCTGTGCATACCGTCGCGACGAAGAAAACATGCCCGGCTCACGCAAGGAAGTGAAGAACGCCAAGGAAGAGGGCGTGAAATTCCTCTACAACCGCCAACCCATCGCCATCGTCGGTGAAGATCGGGTCGAAGGCGTCAAGGTTGTGGAAACTCGTCTGGGCGAACCCGACGCCCGTGGCCGTCGCAGCCCTGAGCCCATTCCGGGTTCCGAAGAGATTATTCCGGCCGACGCCGTGGTCATTGCGTTCGGCTTCCGTCCAAGCCCGGCGCCATGGTTCGAGCAATTCAGCATCCAGACCGACAGCCAGGGCCGCGTCATCGCCCCGGAACAGGCGCAGTACAAGCACCAGACCAGCAACCCGAAAATCTTCGCCGGTGGCGACATGGTTCGCGGTTCCGATCTGGTGGTGACGGCAATCTTCGAAGGCCGTAACGCGGCTGAGGGGATTCTGGATTATCTGGGCGTTTGATCGACGCTCTGTGATCTATTGTGGGAGCGAATTTATTTGCGAAGTGGTTTCAGCAGCAACATCAGTGCTGCCTGACACTCCGCCTTCGTGAGTGAATTCGCTCCCACAGTGTTTGGTTTCGTGTCGTTCTGCGCGACAAATCGACTCGATAGATAAAAGGCACGGCTTCTAGCCGTGCCTTTTGCGTCCGCGTCTGAGAAAATGCCCCCACTTTTTTTGCGGATGCCGACATGACTGCCTTGAAGAACGACCGTTTCCTTCGTGCCCTGCTCAAGCAACCCGTGGACGTTACGCCTGTCTGGATGATGCGCCAGGCCGGCCGCTACCTGCCTGAATACCGTGCTAGCCGCGCGAAGGCTGGGGATTTCATGAGTTTGTGCATGAACCCGGAGTTCGCCTGCGAAGTCACGTTGCAACCGCTTGAACGCTATCCGCTGGACGCTGCGATTCTCTTCTCCGATATCCTGACCATCCCTGACGCCATGGGCCTGGGCCTGTATTTCGAGACCGGCGAGGGGCCGCGCTTCAAGAAAACCGTCACTACCCTGGCTGAAATCGAAGCCTTGCCCATCCCGGACCCGCAAAAAGACCTCGGTTACGTGATGGATGCCGTCAGCACCATCCGCCGCGAGCTTAATGGTCGCGTCCCGCTGATCGGCTTTTCCGGCAGCCCTTGGACGCTGGCGACTTACATGGTCGAAGGCGGCTCATCCAAGGACCATCGCAAGTCCAAGGCCATGCTGTACGAAAACCCGCAGGCCATGCACTTGCTGTTGGACAAACTCGCTCAATCGGTCACGGCCTACCTCAACGGCCAGATACTTGCGGGTGCCCAGGCTGTGCAGATTTTCGACAGCTGGGGCGGCAGCCTGTCCGACGCGGCGTATCAGGAATTCTCGTTGGCTTACATGCAGAAGATCGTCAACGGTCTGATCCGCGAGAACGACGGCCGCAAAGTGCCGGTGATCCTGTTTACCAAAGGCGGCGGTCAGTGGCTGGAAAGCATGGCCGACACCGGTGCCGACGCGCTGGGCCTGGACTGGACCACCCCTATCGGCGATGCCCGTCGTCGTGTGGGCAACAAGGTTGCGCTGCAAGGCAACATGGACCCTTCCGTGCTGTACGCCAGCCCGCAGGCGATCCGCGCCGAAGTGTCACGCATCCTCCAAAGCTATGGCAGCGGTGAAGGCCATGTCTTCAACCTCGGCCATGGCATCACGCCAGAGGTCGATCCGGCTCGGGCAGGTGCGTTCATCGAAGCGGTACACGAGCTTTCGGCGCAGTACCACGCCTAATTGATCCTGTAGGAGCGAGCTGGCTCGCGAAGATAATCGTTCAGGCCCAGAGCAAGGGCCGGACGAATTGCCTTCGCGAGCACGCTCGCTCTCACCCTGTGTTCACTTGCTTCAGACCTGCGCCTCCACCACCAACGGCGGTAACTTCGCCAGCTTCAACGCCACGGCCAGCGCCACCGCCAACAACGCGCCGATAAACAGGCCGATTCCATTCCACCCTGCGTAATGCCAGAACACTCCACCGCCGGTACCGGCGATGCTCGACCCTGCGTAATAACTGAACAGGTACAGCGAAGAGGCCTGCCCCTTGGCTTTCAATGCCCTGCGGCCGATCCAGCTGCTGGCCACCGAATGTGCGCCGAAGAAACCGAAGGTGAACAACAGCACCCCGACGACGACCACCGGCAACGGCGTGAACATCGTCAGGGAGATACCGATCAGCATCAGCACGATGACTGCCCACAGCACCTGGCGACGCCCGAGCTTATCGGCCAGCGAGCCGATCTTCGCCGAACTGTAGATGCCGGACAGGTACACCACCGAAAACAAACCCACCACCGCCTGGCTTAAGTGATAAGGCTCGGCCAGCAGGCGATAACCGATGTAGTTGAACATCGTCACGAAGCTGCCCATTAACAGGAACGCTTCAAGAAACAGCAACGGCAGGCCGGCATCACGAAACTGCATGACGAACCCTTCCAGCAAGCTGCGTGGATGCAATGAGCGTGCGCGGAAGTTGCGCGACTCCGGGAGGATCTTCCAGAACACCGCCGCCGCAATGAGTGCTAATCCGCCGACCACCATGATTGCCGCATGCCAGCTGATGTAATCGATCAATACCCCCGTGATCACCCGGCCACTCATGCCGCCGATGGCATTGCCGCCGATATAAAGACCCATCGCCAGGCCAATGTGACTGGGGTGAATCTCTTCACTCAGGTACGTCATGGCCACAGCCGCCAGCCCGCTCAAGGACAGACCCACCAAAGCGCGCGTCACCAGCACCCCTTCCCAGCTCGGCATCAGCCCACTGGCCAGGGTGAAAATAGCGGCACAGAACAGCGAAAGCACCATCACCGGCTTACGCCCGAGTCGGTCGGAAATCGGCCCAGTGATCAACAACCCAATGGCGAGCATCGCCGTGGAAACAGAAAGAATCAGACTGCTCTGGGCCGCATTGATGGAAAACTCCCGGGACAACACAGGCATCATCGGCTGCACGCAATACAACAAGGCAAACGTCGCAAAACCGCCAGAGAACAGCGCCAGCACCGTGCGCATGAACATGGGTGTGTCTTTTTCGATGTAGGTATCGCCCAATGGAACAGCTGTTTGGAGGGTGATAGGTGCAGTGTCGGATGTCGCGACAGCAGGATTCACAATGGACCTCGGAGACGATTCGGCAAGCAATGGAGAAAAAGAATATAGCTCGCTAATCATTCTTTCCAATATATTGTTCGACCTGTTTGATATCTAAAACGACCTAATGGTAAGCCCATGGAATTACGCCATTTACGCTACTTCATCGCCGTGGCCGAAGAACTGCATTTCGGCCGCGCTGCGCAGTTGCTGGGGATTTCGCAGCCGCCGTTGAGCCAGCAAATCCAGGCGCTGGAACAGGAACTGGGCGCACGCCTGTTCAACCGCACCAATCGACGCGTCGAATTAAGTGAAGCGGGGCGTCTATTCCTCGACGAAGCGCGACTGGTGCTGGCGCAAATGGACAAGGCTGCCGATGTGGCGCGTCGAGCACAGTTGGGCGAACTGGGTGAGCTGAAGATCGGCTTCACAACGTCGGCGCCGTTCACGTCGAGCATTCCTCAGGCGATCTTCGCCTTTCGTCAGCGCTTCCCGGCGGTACATCTGGCGTTGCAGGAAATGAGCAGCAAGGAAGTCGCAGCCGGACTGGAGGATGAATCGATCCAGGTCGGCATCATGCGCCCGCTGCCATTACCTGATTCGCTGCTGGTTGTAGAGCTGCTACGTGAACCGCTGGTGGCGATCATCAACGCCGATCACCTTTTGGCCCAGGGGAGTGAGCAGGGGTTGTATCTGTCCGAACTGGCGGCCGAGCCGTTCGTGTTCTTCCCACGAACCTACGGCAGCGGGTTGTACGCACAGCTGATGGATCTGGCCAGAGCCGCAGGATTCAGCCCGTTGATGACTCAGGAAGCGGGCGAGGCGATGACCATTATCGGTCTGGTTGCGGCGGGGCTCGGGGTTACGGTATTGCCCGCGTCCTATCGGCGTATGCGCATCGATGGCGTGGTCTACCGAACCCTGCTCGACCCCGACGCCACCAGCGCAGTCTGGCTGGTACAACGCAAGGATCAGCAGTCGCCCATGGCCAAGGCGTTCATGGAGTTAGTGACGCAGCGGGCCGTGTAGGCGCTACGGTTTTGATGTATGCAGCGCATTCACCGCCAGCGTTTGAAAATCAACGACGTATTCACGCCGCCAAACGCGAAGTTGTTGTTCATCACGTATTCATGGCTCATCACCCGTGGTTCGCCGCGCAGGTAGTCGAGGTCGCCGCATTGGGGGTCGATCTGGTCCAGGTTCATGGTGTGGATGTAACGGTCGCGGTTGAGCATTTCGATGCAAAACCAGGATTCCAGCGCGCCGCAGGCGCCAAGGGTGTGGCCGAGGAAGCTCTTCTGCGAGCTGATCGGCATGCGCGGGCCGAACAGGCTGCTGGTGGCCAGCGTTTCGGCGATATCGCCTTGCTCGGTGGCGGTGCCATGGCCGTTGACGTAGCCGATGGCTTCGGGTGGCAGGTTGGCGTCTTCCAGGGCCAGTTCCATGGCGCGGCGCATGGTGACTTGCTCCGGACGGGTGCTGTGAGCGCCGTCGGCATTGCTGCCAAAACCCACCAGTTCTGCGTGGATGTGTGCGCCTCTGGCCAGAGCGTGTTCAAGTTCTTCGAGTACCAGCATGCCGCCGCCTTCGCCGATCACCAAGCCGTCGCGGCCAATGTCGTAGGGCCGCGGGCTGGTTTGTGGTGCATCGTTTTTCAGGCTGGTGGCGTACAGCGCATCAAAAACCATGGCCTCGGTCGGACACAGCTCTTCCGCGCCCCCCGCGAGCATCAACGGCAGGCGACCGAATTTGATCGATTCATAGGCATAACCGATACCCTGGCTGCCGCTGGTACACGCGCTGGAGGTTGGAATCAATCGGCCCGTCAGGCCAAAGAAGATGCTGATATTGGCTGCGGTCGTGTGGGGCATCATGCGCACGTAGGAGTTGGCGTTAAGGCCTTCGGCGACGGAATTGAGCAGCATGTTGCCGAAGGCTTTGATCTCATCGGTGCTGCCGGTGGACGAGCCACACGCAGTGCCCATGCGTCCGTCGCGGATGATCGGGTCGTTCAACAGACCGGCGTCGATCAACGCCTGTTCCGAGGCGCCCACGGCAAGCCGCGAAACCCGGCCCATGCTGCGCAGCTGTTTGCGGGTCCAGTGCGTAGGCACCACAAAATCGTCGATCGGGCCAGCCAGGCGCGTGTTGAGTTCGGTGAACCGATCCCATTCGTTCATGCGCCGAATGCCGCTGCGGTTGGCGTTGAAGTGGGCTTCGATGCTGGCCCAGTCGCTGCCCAGCGAAGTGATACCGGCCATGCCGGTGACGACGACGCGCTTCATCAGCACAGGCCTCCGTTGACGGCCAATACCTGGCGCGTTATGTAGGACGCTTCGGCGGACATCAGGAAATTCACTGCGCCTGCGACTTCTTCCGGAGTGCCCATGCGTTGCGCGGGGATCATCTTCATCAATTCATCCACTGGCACGTTTTCATCGAGCATGGCGGTGTCGATCAAGCCTGGCGCGACGCAGTTGACCGTGATTTTGCGCTTGCCCAGTTCGATGGCCAGCGCTTTGGCGGCGCCAATCACGCCAGCTTTGGACGCGCTGTAATTGACCTGTCCCCGATTGCCGATCAAGCCTGAAACCGACGTGATGCACACGATACGCCCGGCTGCCCGACGCCGGATCATCGGCATCATCACCGGATGCAGCACGTTGTAAAAACCATCGAGGTTGGTGCGCAGCACTACATCCCAGTCCTCATCGGTCAGCGCCGGGAAGGCGCCGTCCCGGGTCAGGCCGGCATTGAGCACCACGCCGTAATAGGCGCCGTGGGTTTCCACGTCGGCTTCGAGAATGGCTTTGCAACTGGCGCGGTCAGATACATCGAATTGCAGGATGCGCGCCTGGCGACCCAAGGCGACAACTTCTGCCTGCACCGCTTCGGCCTCGCTGCGCCCGCTGCGGCAATGCAGAATCAGGTCAAAACCGGCTTGCGCCAGACGTAGGGCGATGGCGCGGCCTATGCCACGGCTGGAGCCGGTGACCAGTATCGAGTCAGTCATGTTGCGGCTCCTTCGGCCAGGTACTTCGTAGGTTGTGGCGGGCAATACACATTCAGTCGGGCGAACGCTTCTATATTCGGGCCCGTCAGTCGGCATTCGAAGATGCCCATTCCGTTTTCATCCTGCAATGAGCGCAGTGCGTGGATCGTCAATTCGCTGCCCGCAGGAAAACGGTCGACGTTGCAGTCGAACTTGCGGCTGCCGAGCAGGAAGCCCAGCTCGACTGATTCGCCCCGGGTTCGTGCGCGATAGCCCGCATAGGCCGCGACGCTTTGCGCCATTAACTCAATGCCGACCCACGCCGGGATGCTGCCGTCTTCACGGTTGAACAGGCCACCGGGACGCACGGTCAGGCGCGTGTGAATCTGTTCCTCATCGAAACTGAGGATTTCATCGATAAGAATCATGTCGCCAGCATGGGGGATCAGCTCGGCGAGGGGCCATTGGTTCAAGGGGCGTCTCCGATAATCAAGCTGATGTTATTGCCACCGAACGCGAACGAATTGCTCATCAGGCAGCGTCTCGGCCTTTGCTCAAGACGAGCGCCGGGGCTGGTCCAATTCAGCGCAGGCAGTTGCGGATCGGCTTCGCCATCCCATAACTGCGGCGGCAGCGCGTGGGCGATGTTCTCGGGAGCAAGGCTCAACCAGCAGAACGCTGCCTCCAGTGCGCCGGCCGCCCCCAGCGTATGGCCGGTGAGAGGTTTGGTGGACGAACAGGGCACGCCATTCGGGAACATCGCGTTCACCGCCAGGCTTTCCATGGCGTCGTTGTGTGGCGTCGCGGTCCCGTGCAGGTTCAGGTAGCTGATGTCCTGCGGCTTGAGCCCGGCGTTATCCAGCGCTTGCTGCATGGCCTGGCACGCGCCGCGACCGGTGGGTTCTGGCGCAGAAATATGGTACGCATCGCAACTGGCCCCGGCGCCCAGCAGCGCAATGCAATGGGTGCCGCTGGCTTGGCGCGTCATGAGGAACAGTACCGCGGCTTCCCCAATATTGATCCCGTCACGGTTGCGCGAAAACGGATTGCAGCGCTGGGCTGACATGGCTTCCAGAGCTGAAAACCCGTTCAGCGTCAGTTTGCACAAACTGTCCACGCCGCCGCACAACACGGCGTCGCACAGGCCTAGATCCAAAGCGCGCCGGGCACTGAGCAAGGCGCGGGCGCTGGAGGTGCAGGCAGTGGAAATGACGTAGGCCGGACCGCTCAATTGCAGCCAGTGCGCAAGAAAGTTGGCCGGCGCGCTGAGTTCCTGTTGCTGGTAATCGTAGCTGTCGGGGAATTGCCGGCTGCGCAGCCAGGCGGCGATGCCGTCGCTGGCTTCGTCGATGCCCGAGGTGCTGGTGCCCAGAATCACGCCGACGCGTTCAGGGCCGTGACGTTCGATCGCCTGGCGAATCTCGCCTTCGATTTGCAGCGCTGCGGCCAATAACAACTGATTATTGCGACTGCTGTGAGCCGCCAGATGCGCAGGGATCGGCGGCAATACCGATTTGACCGCGCCCACCGGCAGAATACGCTCCGGCACCCAACCGCCTTCACTGCGCATGCCGCTGCCGTCGCCGGCAAACAACCGTCGGGAAACTTCTTCGTGATCATTGCCCAAGGCACAGATCAGCCCCACGGCGTTGAGGTAGGCAGTCATGGAGCGGCCTCGTTGTTAAGCGGGCTGATGCGGAAGATCAGCTTGTCTTCAGGCCTGGTTTTCGCCTCAGCCCTGAGCCCGAGGGTGAAGACGTCAGCCGTGCGGTATTCGACGCCCCAGCGGACGCCCAGACTGCGTTGCAAGCCTTGGCGTCGCGCCGTTGGATAAGCGTCGCGCAACTCAGTGTCCGGGGTCAGTGCAAACAGCAAGGCCGCGAACAATTCCCGAGCTTCGGCATTGGGCGGCAACAAGCCATCGGCCTGCCATTGGCCGTTGATCAGAAGCTGGCGGGCCAGCGGGATACCCAGCGGGTCCATCAACGACCAGCGCAAGCCGCTCGATTCCTGCTGAATCACCAGCAGCCAGTCCTGACGCTGCCCGGCTTGCTGGCGCTGCACATGCAGCTGCATTGGCAGTTTCAAACGAGGCATGGCGTCCGGCAGTGGCGCCTGGCTGGCGCAAGCGCTGAGCAACAAGATGCAGGCGATCAGCAGTGTACGAATCATTGAGCTGCACCGTTCAAGGGTTTGCGGGCCACGACGTTGACCAGGGTTTCTTCTCGCTGGCCGACAGGCATGGGCTTGCGCAGCTTCAAGCGTTCAAGCAAGCCAAAATCCTTGGCGCGGCTCCACCACAGATAAGGGTATGAGATGTTCTTCGGACCGAACTCGAAGCCTTGATCGCGCAACATCTGCACATATTGCCCGGCGCTTTTCTGCACGTGCATGGGGTGGCGAAACAGCCAGCGAATCACCCAGGTATTGATATACGCCTCGGTGGATTCGGCGAACAGCAGATAACCGCCCGGTTTCAGGACGCGATAGAACTCGGCCAGGGCTTGCTCCTGCTCCACCAGATGGTGAAACGTCTGATGACAGAACAGCAGATCGACGCTGGCGTCCGGAACCTGCAACGCGGCGCAGTCGCTGCCGATCAACTCGATATCAATGCCCAGTTGCCGGGCTTCGGTGCGGCTGGTAGTCAGGCTTTGCGGGTCGGCGTCGACGCCCAGTAAGCGTGACGGCGCGAACACCCGGCACAGGTGCTCGAACGACTTGCCCTGACCGCAACCGGCATCCAGCAAGACGGGATGACTGGGCGGCGCGCTGTCGAACAGCCCTCGCAGATCATCAATGGCCACCCGCAGCACGCGGTGTTGCCAAGTGTAGCTACGCAGAAACCACAGGCCGAAGCGGGTTTCCTCGACGTAGCTGTCACTCAGGAACGGTCCGCTCATGGCTCCATGCCCGCGCAGACTTCCGCCAACATGCGCAGGCGACGCTTAGGCTCGGTGACGAATGGATTGCGCTCGTCCCAGGCATAACCGGCCAGGATCGAGCAGATCATGCGGCGGATCTCCGGGGTGCCGCCGGCATGGAAAATCACGTCCTGGAACATGCCGGTATACCAGCCTTCGACATACGCCCGAAACGCATCGACGCCGCGCTTGAGGGGCACGGCAAATTCAGCTTCCCAATCCACGGGCTCGCCTTGCAGCTGTCGATGCAGCGAGGCCGCCGCCATGCTGGCCGAACGCATGGCGATGGTTACGCCGGAGGAAAACACCGGGTCGAGGAATTCCGCCGCATTACCCAGCAGCGCGAAGCCGGGTCCGTGAAGGGTTTTTACGTTGGCCGAATAGCCACCAATGGTGCGCGCCGGGGTATCCCACACGGCATCTTTGAGCAGGCCTTTGAGGTTCGGGGTTTCATCAATGAACGCCCGCAGGCAGGCGTCAAGATCATCAGGCTTATCCTCGAAGCGTTCGGCTGCCGCCACAACGCCCACTGAACAGCGGCCATTGCTGAACGGGATCGACCAGAACCACACGTCGCGGTGCTCGGGATGGATGCTGACCAGGATTTTTTCCCGGTCAAAGCGTGTGCTGTCAAAGTGATCTTCCACATGGGTGAACACCGCCTGACGCACCGGGAAGTTCGACGGGGCTTCAAGGTCCAGCAGGCGCGGCAGCACGCGGCCATAACCGCTGGCATCCAGCACGAAGCCGGCACGCACGCTGTATTCGCTGCTATCTGAACGGCGGACCCGCAACACCGGCTCCGGGTGGCTGAAATCAGCCGCGGTGATTTCCTGCTGATAGCGGATTTCAACGCCTTGCAGTTCGGCCTGGTCGGCCAGCAGCTTGTCGAAGTCGCCCCGTTGAACCTGGAACGTCGATGGCTTGCCGTTGCTGAAGGTTTCGCTGAAGTCGAAGGCGCTGTAGCGCTCGCCCCATGCAAACGCAGCGCCGTTCTTCTTCTGGAAGCCAGCGGCCTGCACCGCTTCGAGCATGCCCGCTTCTTCGATGAAATCCAGGCAGTGGGCGAGCAAGCTTTCGCCGATGGAAAAGCGCGGAAACTGCTGGCGCTCGATGATCAGCACATCGTGTCCATTGCGCTTGAGCAATGCCGCCGCGATGGCCCCGGAAGGACCCGCGCCGATGACGACGACCGTGCGACGTTCCATATCAGTTATTGGCACAAGATTTCCTCGCCTGTTCGGCAGTGTTCAAGGGAGTCGGCAGCGGCACGCGACCCATGCCCGCCAGTGCAGGCAGCAAGGTCGCCATCAGGCCCATCACCATCAGCGCGAAGTACAGCGCGGGGGTGATGAGCTGTTGTTGCAGTAGCAAATTGAGAAAAACGATTTCACTCAAACCGCGAATATTGAGCAGCAGACTTTCCTTCCAGCGACTGGCCCCGGCAAACGAAGCCGGTGCCCAACGCAGGCCCAGCCAGTTACCCAGTAGCTTGCTGGCAATGGGCAGCACAATCAGCGCGCCCAGTTGCAACCAGCTCAGGCTCGCCACGGCGCTGTGTACATTGATCTGCACTATGCCGAACGTCAGGATCAGCGGAATGGCCAGGTGGTTTTGCAGGCCTTTGAACAAAGGCGGATCAAGCGGCGGTACCCAGGCCTGCTTAAGCCGGGCCATGCACAGCAAGTAACCGATACCGAAAATCAGTGCGTTGAGTTTGTAATGCTCGGCCACCACCAGCAGCGCAAAGAAGGTCACGCTGTAGACCAGCGGCTGACGCACTTGCAGAGCACGCAACAGCAGCGGCACGCAGGCTCCGAGCAAAGGCAGCAACAGGCTGGCCAGGTGCAGGCTGCCTTGGGCCAGGGCGAACAGGCTCCAGCAGGTCAGGTCGATGAGAATCGCGGTCTGTACCAGACGTCGTGTGGCGGCGGGTGGATAGTCGATGTGCCGCAGATACAAATACAGCACCGGAATTGCGGTGATGGCGAACACCAGGCCGATGGCCAGTGAACTCAGCCAGGGTTGTTCCGGCAGCAGCCAGACCGCACAGGCCAGGCCTGCGATAAACGGCACGCAGAAACTCGGTACCGCGATCTTCAGGCTCTGGCGATCCATCTTCAGTTCGATCACATCGCTGAGGATATGCCCCAGCACCATGGCGAAACTCAGGCCATACAGGCTTTTCAGCCAGACCGGTGCCACCAGTTGCGCACCGGTCAACTGCCAGTGAGGCTCGATCCAGAACAACATCAACAACGGCAGGCCAAAGGTCGCCAGCAGCAGTTGGCTGACAATGGGAATCAGGCCCAGACGCCGGCCCAGATAAGTCGCCAGGGCGAACAACATCAAGGCCATCAGCCAGAACATCAGGATCATCATGAGGCTGCCTCGCCGGTGCTGGCCGCAGGCGCATGACCGGTACGGTTCGCAGCCCAGGGCGCGAGCATAAAGCTGAACGCCAGCCCCAGGCTTACGGACAAACCGAAGTTGCTGATGGCCGGGGTGCCAGACACCGCCAGCAGGCCGAACGACAACCAGGTTGTGACCGCTGCGAGCAAGGTGCCCAACAGACTGACGGCCGCGCCGCCGATTTGCTCACGCATGAGAATCGCGTAA
>NZ_DASVUM010000197.1:0-17970 GCF_036387035.1 Pseudomonas sp.
GGGGCCATGCTGTTCGTTGGAGCCAATCGGCACAACGATGGTGCGGCTGCGCTTGAGGAACTGTTCGATTTCGATCCATGTGCAATGGTGCAGAAGCATGTCCGGTCCTCTCTTCAGGAAGATGGTTAACAGCGAATAAGCAGTGCGCGCGCGTCATAGGCTGCGCGCGCCGGGGCCCTGCAGTGTGCGCTCAGGCGGTTTTGGTGGCCAGCAGGTCAGCGCTCATGCGTATCGCACTCAACGGCGTGCGCAGGTCGTGGCCCAGCACCGCCATGAACTGTTCGCGCAGGCGGCCGTTTTCGTTGGCATCGGTCAATTCGGCGCGGGCAGTGTCCAGGTGGCTTTGGGCGTCCAGGCTCAAGGCGATCAGCTGCGCGAAGAAGGTCAACGTCTTGACGATGGCGGGATCAGTCAGATCGGCCGGCACCGAATCGATCGCACACAGCGTGCCGAAGAAGCGGTCGTCGGCCAGAACGATGGGGATCGAGATGTAGCTTTCCAGCCCGTAGGTGAGGGGGGTGTGATGGCTGGCAAAGTGCGGATCGGCGCTGGCGTGGCCGAAGACCACGGGCTGGTGATGCTGGCGGATCTCGTGGCAGATGGTCGTTTCCAGCACCAGTTCACCGCCCGGCTTGAGGCCGAAGTTGATCGAGTCATCGACGGCGCACGCCACCCAGTGGCTTTCCGTGACCCGGGCGATGGCGGCAAAGCGCATGCCGGTCATGTGCTTGACCATGCTCAGAATGACAGGCACGGCCGGGATCGCATGGATCGCCTCAACATCCACAGCAAACTCTGGGCGGGTCATCGGATCTGGCTCTGGGTGACGGGAGGGCAGCGTATCGCGAAAAACCCCATAGCATGGCTAACCCCGGCGACCAGCAGGGGCGCGCCGTCGCTGATTATTGAACCGAGACGGTCGCGCCGTGGTCGTTTTATCAATGCCTGAACGGCAAATGTCATTTGCGTCCCATGCGCTGTTTGTTATCGGTCGACACGGCGATACTGGCCAGCCTGTGTGTTTCCGGGCGGTTTGTTCTGCACGCTTTACGGCTCGACGCTTTTGCTTCCCAAAGCTTCTTTCTAACAATATGGCCCACGGATGGCCGTCGCGAGGTTGAACGATGATTGCAATGCACCGATTTGCACTGCTGATGACCGCTGCTGCAATGCTCAGCGCCTGCGGTGAAACCGCCAAGCTGCCGTTCCAGGCCGGCGTAGGTCCGCAGCCTCAACTGCCCGAGCCCAACAGTTCGCTGATCCCGACGGTCAAGGTCTCCAAAGCCGTGGGCTGGAGTGGCGCCAACACGCCCAAGGCGGCCGAGGGCTTCAAGGTCAGTGCGCTGGCGGAGAACCTCGATCACCCGCGTTGGCTCTACAGCCTGCCCAACGGCGACATCCTGGTTGCCGAAAGCAACAAGCCGCCAAAGCCTGAAGGGGCGAAGGACGGCGGCCCGGGAGTAATGGCGTGGATCAAGCGCACCGCCACCGGGATCGTCATGAGCCGGGTCGGTGCCGAAGCCGAAAGCGCCAACCGCATCAGCATCCTGCGCGATGCCGACGGCGATGGCCGCGCGGAAATGAAGAAGGTATTCATCAGCGGCCTGACGTCGCCGTTCGGCATGGTGCTGGTAGGCAATGAGCTGTTCATCGCCAACGCCGACGCCGTGGTCAAAGTCCCCTACAACGACGGGCAAACCGAAAGCACCGCCAAGCCGGTGAAAGTGACCGACCTGCCGGCGGGCATCAACCATCACTGGACCAAGAACATCATCGCCAACCGCGAAGGCACCAAGCTGTACGTGACCGTCGGCTCGAACAGCAACGTGGCCGAGAACGGGCTGGAAGCCGAAGAGGGCCGTGCGGCGGTGTGGGAAGTCGATGTCAAGACCGGGCAGAAACGTCTGTTCGCCAGCGGCCTGCGCAACCCCAACGGGCTGGCGTGGAAGCCGGGCAGCAACGAGCTGTGGACGGTGGTCAACGAGCGTGACGAAATCGGCAGCGACCTCGTGCCCGATTACCTGACCTCGGTGAAAGATGGAGCGTTCTATGGCTGGCCGTGGAGTTACTACGGCAACCACGTCGACAGCCGTTTGCAGCCGCC
Organism: Pseudomonas sp.; assembly: GCF_036387035.1. Lineage (GTDB taxonomy): Bacteria > Pseudomonadota > Gammaproteobacteria > Pseudomonadales > Pseudomonadaceae > Aquipseudomonas. Next base: position 2,105 of record NZ_DASVUM010000197.1, read on the forward strand.
GCGTCCGGACATGGTCGCCAAGGCCATCGCGCCGGATTACGCGCTGGGCACCCACGTTGCGCCTCTGGGCCTGACCTGGTCGGACCCGCGCGGCATGCCGGCCAATTTCGCTGACGGCGTGTTTGTCGGCGAGCATGGCTCGTGGAACCGCAACCCGCAGGCGGGCTATAAAGTGGTGTTCGTGGGCTTCAAGGACGGTCGTCCTGCCGGCATGCCGGTAGATTTTCTGACTGGCTTCCTCAACGCGGACGGCGACGCCCAGGGCCGTCCGGTCGGTGTGATCCTGGACAAGCAGGGCGCGCTGTTGGTCGCGGACGATGTGGGTAACAAAGTCTGGCGCGTCAGTCAGGCCAAGTGATACCTCGGTAAGAAACCCAGGATGCCGGTGATGATCACCGGCATCTTGCGTTCAGCCGCGAGCGCCTGGGCAATCAGGCGCTGTCACGTGCTTTCACGCGACAGAATCCGATACGCCGTCTCGACCTTCTGCACACACTTGGGCTGACCTTCGCGTCGGTCTTTCGCGGCAGCCACCAGCAACTCACCCGCCCGCCGGCCTATCTCGTAAGGGTCCACGGCGATGGTGGTGATGGTCGGCGTGCAATAACGGGACACCTCAAAATCCCCGAAACCCGCCACGGCTATGTCGTCCGGCACTTTCAGCCCGCGACGGTGGCATTCCATGATTGCGCCGAAGGCGGACAGATCACTCACGCACATCACCGCGTCGGTGTCCGGCCACTGCTGCAACAGCAGGCCCATTGATTCGCCGCCATGGCTCATGGTGATCGGCGACTCGCCGTGCTCGATCAGCCGCGGCAGCAGATCCAGCGCTTCGAGCGCCTGTAGATAGCCGCGCTGGCGCTGCCGGCCGCGATCATCCAGCACCGACGCGCCGCCGATAAACGCAATGCGCCGGTAGCCCTTGTCGTGCAAATGGCGAACCATGCTTGCGGCGGCCTCGGCGTTGGAAAACCCGACCGATTGCTCGATCGGATCATCAGGTACTTCCCAGGTTTCCACGACCGGGACCTGGGACTGCAACAGCATCTGCCGTGTGCTCTCCAGGTGGGAGCTGCCGGTGAGCATGATGCCCAGCGGCCGGTGCCGCAGCAGCGTGCGCACCAGCAGGGCTTCTTCGTCGAGGTGATAGTCGGTGTCGCCGAGCAACAGGCACAAGCCGTGTTTACCGAGCACGTCGTTCAAGCCGCGAACGGTATCGGCGAAGTTGGAACTGACCAGCGAAGGCACCAGTGCAACGACGAATTCGGAACGACCGCTGGACAGCGCGCCGGCCGAGGCGTCCGGCACATAACCGAGGCTGTCGATGGCGGCCTGCACGCGCCGGGTGGTTGGCGGGGAAACGTCGCGTCCGGCCAACACCCGCGACACGGTCATCTTCGACACCCCCGCCAGCCTGGCGACATCGGCCATGCGCGGAACGGCAGCGGGCTTGTCTGAATCCTTCACACTCATAACGTTGGCTGACTTCCTGCTAATCCGGGTAGAGCGCGGGGTGGAGCGTGTTGGACGCGCTCTGATGGGGCGCAATATACAGGGTCGGCCAGGCGGGCGCAGTGGTCGGTGATCCGGGCCGTGGCGGCCATGGCGTAAGTCGGCGTGCCGCTAGCGTGAAAATCGGCGCGCCCCGGCGACGCACAGGATGACGCCGACGGTCACGACCAGCATGCCGCTGCTGACGTGTTCATGCAGCAGGGTCGCGGCGAGGGCCAAGCCGAAAAAAGGCTGCAGCAGTTGCAGCTGTCCCACCGCAGCGATCCCGCCCTGGGCCAGACCGCGGTACCAGAACACGAAGCCGATCAGCATGCTGAACAGCGACACATAGCCCAGGCTTAGCCAGGCCTGCGGGCTAATGGACGACAGCGATGATGGCGCACCGAACACGGTCAGCATCAGCATGAACGGCAACGCCAGCACCAGCGCCCAGCAAATGACCTGCCAGCCGCCCAGGGTCCGGGACAGTGTGGCCCCTTCGGCGTAACCCAGACCGCAAACGATCATCGCCAGCAACATCATCAAATCGCCCGCCGGCGAAGCCGACAGGCCCTGAGCGCAGGCGAACCCCACCACCAGCGCACTGCCCAGCAACGAGAATAGCCAGAACACCGGTCGTGGCCGCTCACCGCCGCGCAGCACGGCGAATACAGCGGTCGCCAACGGCAACAGGCCGACAAAGACAATGGAGTGCGCCGAGGTGACGTACTGCAAGGCCAGCGCCGTGAGCAACGGGAACCCGACCACCACGCCCCCTGCGACGATCAGCAGCGGAAACAATTGAGTGCGTTGCGGGCGCTTTTCTCGCAACACGAGCAGCAGGCAGAGGGCGACCGTACCGGCAATGGACGCTCTGGCGACGGTCAGAAACAGCGGGGTGAACTCCAGCACGGCAATGCGCGTGGCCGGCAATGAGCCACTGAAGATGATCACGCCGATCAGCCCGTTCAGCCATCCGGCATGGGAGGGCTTTGCTTTCAGGGGCTGGGTCTTTGAAGTCACTTCCATGGGAGTCGTACTCGTGAGGGCCAGGCGTGAGGCTGCTGTCGGGGCTGTCGGTTTGCGATGGATTTGCGATGGGTTTGCAACAGGATCACGGCTTGCCGCAGAAGCAGCCTAAAGGTCAGAATCAGCACAATCAAAAAATTGTCATGGATACAGCCGATGCCGCGTTCCCGGTACAAAAGCGTCGTTGATCGATTCGCCGCGCAGATTGCCAGCGGTGAGTTAGCGCCCGGCACCCGGCTGCCGACCCATCGTCAACTGGCAGCCGCCGAAGGCCTGGCGCTGGTCACGGCGTCCCGGGTCTACGCCGAACTGGACGCCATGGGCCTGGTCAGCGGCGAGACCGGGCGCGGCACCTTCGTCCGGGAAATCGCGCTGCCGCTCAGCCACGGTGTTCACCAACAGACCAGTGTGCCCGGTGTGCTGGACCTTAATTTCAATTACCCGACACTGCCGGGCCAGACCGAGTTGCTGCGTAGCGGCCTTCGTCAGTTGGCATTGTCCGGGGATCTGGAGGCTTTGCTGCGCTACCAGCCCCATGCCGGCAGGAATCATGAGCGCGCATGCATTGCCCGACACCTTGGCGCCCGGGGATTGACCGTCCAGGCCGAAGAGGTAGCGATCGTCAGTGGCGCGCAGCATGGCCTGGCGGTCACGGTGATGGCGTTGCTCAAGCCGGGCGATGTCGTGGTGGTGGATGCGCTCACGTATTCGGGCTTCAAGGTGCTGGCCGACGCGCACCGACTGGAGCGGGTCGCGATTCCCTTTACCGGCGAAGGCCCTGATCTCAATGCCCTTGAACGGCTGTGTCAGCAGCGGCGGATCAAGGCGGTCTACACGATGCCGACCCTGCACAACCCCATGGGCTGGGTCATGGATCTGGCGTGGCGCGAGCATCTGGTGCGCATCGCCCGGCAGTACGGGTTGTTGCTGATCGAAGACGCGGCTTATGCCTTTCTGGCCGACGAGCCGCCCCCGCCCTTGAAAGCCCTGGCGCCGGAACTGACCGTCTACGTCTCGGGGTTTTCGAAAAACATCGCCACCGGGCTGCGCGTGGGGTATGTCGTCGCGCCGCTGAAAGGAATGGCTGCCATCGAACAAGCGATCCGGGCGACGGTCTGGAACACGCCGGGGGTGATGACATCACTGGTCTGCGGCTGGATCGAGGACGGCACCGTCGCCCGCCTTGAGGCCGAGAAACGCCACGACGCGTGTTTCCGACAGACGCTCGCCCGGGAGCTGCTAAACGGTTTGAACGTCATCAGTCACCCGGCGTCCTACTTTATGTGGGTGCAGCTGCCGGAGGACGCCAGGGCTGATCAGGTGGTCATGGAGCTGCTGACGAAAAAGGTTGCGGTATCCACAGCCGAGCCCTTCGCCACTTCGGGCATTGTCCCCCACGGGATACGCCTGGCGCTCGGCTCTGTCGGTCTTGATGATTTGCGCGTTGCGTTGCAAGCCGTCCGTCACGCGGTCGGCCGCTACCTGTATTAAACCGGGCGAACGGAAAGAGCGGCAGCGGGCTTTGTTGAAGCATGGGTAACAGTGTTTCTCACGGCATCTACCATTCTTGAAATCGATAGTGACCATCACGGTTGGCACGTTCTCTTTTTTTCTGAAAAGAGGAGGATGTCCCCCATACCGAACTTGCTTTAGAAGGACACCACGCGATGAAGATCTCAACCCTGCTGACCCTTGTCGCCGTGCTGTCCAGCGGTTTCGTCGCGTCGGGTTCTGCTGTTGCAGCGGGCAGCGTTTCTGCGGCGGATGCCGAGGCGTGTCATCTGCTGCCGGTGGTTGAGAGCCGTGTGGCGCTCCAGTCTTCTCAAAGCGTTGGCGTGCTCTACAGCGAGAACACCATCAGTACCCTCGAATACCTTGAGCGTTATCACGCAGTCGCGGTCAAGGGCGTCAAGAACGGCGCGCTGGACTCACGCATCCGCGACGCGTTCGTCAGCAGCTCCGATCCAAAGCTGGCGATGGACTGGCTGAAAGGGTCGTTGCAGAAGCAGTTCGCCTCGGTGACCGTTTACGACAACCTCGACGCGCTGATGCAGGCCCGGCCTGATGTGGTGGTGATGCTCGACACCTACAGCCGCCTGGTGTCCCAGCGTAACTCGCAGGTAGAAGCGCGGTTCATTGCCAAATTCTACGATTCGAACCTGCAGTACATCGGCAAGGCCGAAGGCCTGGGTGCCAAAGAGCTGACTTCAGTCTGGGTCAAGGGCAAGGCCGCCCCGGAGATCGCCGCGCAGATCAATCAGCAACGCGACCTGCAGGTCAATGCCCTGAAGCAGTTCGATGCGTCTCTCAAAGCGCTGGTGACCACCGGCACGTCGGCGGAAATGGCGAGTAACTGATCTTCGTACACACCGATCCAACAAAAAACCGCTGCGCCCTTACAGGCGTCAGCGGTTTTTTTATGCGGCGGTTACTGGCCGTCGGGCAATGCGTAGGCGATGACGTAGTCGCCCCGATCTTTAGACTGGCGCGCGCCGCCGGCGGTAATGACGATGTATTGCTTGCCGGTCTTCGGCGACACATAGGTCATCGGACCGCCTTGACTGCCGACGGGCAAACGGGCTTTCCAGGCCTCTTTACCGTCGGCGCTGTTGAATGCGCGCAGGTAGTAATCCTGCGTGCCGGCGATGAACACCAACCCGCCCTGGGTCGACAGCGTCCCGCCCAGGGTTGGCATGCCGATCGGCAACGGCAGGTGCATTTTGATGCCCAGGGGGCCGGTGTCCTGAACGGTGCCGACCGGCACTTGCCATGCAATCTTGCGGGTCTTCATGTCGATGGCCGTCAGCGTGCCGAACGGCGGCGCCTGGCAGGGAATGCCCGCGACCGACAGGAAGCGGTTTTTGTTCACCGCGTAAGGCGTGCCTTTCAGTGGCACAGCGCCCATGCCCGTGTTCAACGCTTCACCGCCGGATGCCGCGATGGCGTCTTTGAGCTGCGGCACCATCTGAATCCACAGACCCAGGCGCATGTCATTGACGAAAATGAACCCGTGGACCGGATCGGTGGACAGGCTGCCCCAGTTCATCCCGCCCAGCGAGCCCGGAAAACTCAACGACACATCGGTGCCCGGCGCGGTGAACAGGCCGTCGTAGCGCATCTTCTTGAACGAGATCCGGCACAGCAACTGGTCGAAGGGCGTGGCGCCCCACATGTCCGATTCAGTCAGCGTTTGCGCGCCGATCTGCGGCATGCCCACCGACTTCGGCTGAGTCGGCGAGTACGGCTCGTTGGGGATGTTCGCCGCCTTGACCGGGACTTCCTTGACCTCCGTCAACGGCTCGCCCGTGTGGCGATCAAGGACGAAAATCTGTCCGGCCTTGGTCCCGATGACCAGCGCCGGCACTGTGCTGCCATCAGGCTTGGCGAAGTCGATCAGGCTCGGCTGCATCGGCAGGTCGAAATCCCAAAGGTCGTTATGGACCGTCTGATAGACCCATTTCTGCACGCCGGTGGTGGCGTTCAATGCCAGTACCGAGGCGCCATAGGTATGGTCGAGCTCGGTGCGTTTGACGCCATAAATGTCGGTGGACGCACTGCCCATCGGCAGGAACAGCGTGTTCATCGCCGGGTCGTAGGACATCGGCGCCCAGCTGTTCGGCGTGCTGCGCACATAGGTCTTGTCAGCGGACGGCGCCTGTCTGTCTTCGGGATTGCCCGGATCGAACGCCCAGCGCATCTGCCCGCTGATCACGTCAAAGCCACGGATCACGCCACCCGGCATGTCGGCCTGGACGTTGTCGGCCACGCGACCGCCCACCACCACGGTGGTCCCGGCCATCAGCGGGGCCGATGACAGCTGATAGTAGGAATCGGGCACGTTGCCCAGCCCGGCTTTGAGATCGACCTGTCCGTTGTTGCCAAAGCCCTGGCAGAACTCGCCGGTGTCAGCGTCCACGGCAATCAGCCGCGCGTCGATGGTGTTGGTCAGCAGACGCCGCTGGCAGTTGGCACCGGCAGGCACCGCGACCGGTGTCGCAGGCGTGCTGCCGTCATTCGGTTGCGCGACCGCGGCGCTGGCGTCGAAGTAGGCTAGCCCACGGCAGCGCTGCCACACGGCAGACTGCGCGTTGATCTCGTTTTTCCACAGCTGCTTGCCGGTGTCGGCGTCCAGCGCAATGACGTTGTTGTGCGGCGTGCAGATAAACACCTTGTCGCCGACCTGCAGCGGGGTCATCTGGTCTTCGGCGCCGTTGCCGTCACTGACCGCGACGTCACCGGTGTGGTAAGTCCAGGCCGGTACCAGTTGGCTGACGTTGTCACGGTTGATCTGGTCCAGCGCAGCGAATCGGCTGCCGCCCTCATCGTTGCCGTAATGCGCCCAGTCTTTCTGGGCCTGGGCAGGGTCGACCTTGGTCATCGCCGGGCCATCGCCGGTCGGCGACACCGAGGCATGGGGCTGAAACATGCCCCAGAATCCGGCCACCATGGCAATCACCAGCACGCCGGCCACGACGTAGCCGCCGCGACCCGCTGGACGCCCGTTGGCCTTGCGCAGGGAAGGGTAGACGAGGGCGACCAGCACACTCAGTACGCCCAGCGCAAACAGCCGGGAAACCAAGGGCCAGAAGACCATCCCTGCGTCCACCAGCGCCCAGACCAGCGTCAGCAGCATCACCGCTGCGAACAGCCACACGCCTGACAGGCGCTGCCGGAACAGGAGGAGGGCGGAGACAATCAAGCCCAGCCCGGCCAGCAGGAAGTAGAAGCTGCCGCCCAGTGTGACGAGGTAACCGCCGCCCGCGGCGAAGAGTAATCCGAAAACCAGCACGCCCAGCGCGACGACCCAAATGGGCCAGCGGCTGACGGCTGCCGAAGGTTGTGAGTGATTCATGAGGCATTCCTGCTGACGCGATGTGAGGGTGAAGGCGACTGATCAACTAAGGGAGGCGCGTGATAATTGCTGCCGAATGAGGCTCGTGCGGCGTCGTGCATCCTTAATTAACCGGTTGGTTAACGTGGTGACGATAGCAAAAAAACCAGCGTCCTGCGTCAATTTGTCTCGAACTGGGTGCGCTTCGCCGAGCATTTCCAGCTGGTTCCGTCCTGTCACCGCCTAGCGAGGAACTCGCGCAAACGGTGTTGCAGACGGTCTACCGCGTTGTCCATGGCGAGAAACGCTTCGACCGTCATCACCTGCCAGCGCTGGCCTTCGTCGCCAAACACCACCTGATCGAATAATCCTTCGGGCACTTGAGCGACGAAAAACCAGGTGTCGAGACCGCCATGGCCTTGACCCGGATAGACCCGCTTGTAAACGAACCAGGCAGGGTCGAGGACGATGCCAAACTCTTCCAGCGTTTCCCGCTCGGCGCATTCCTCCGGCGTCTCTTCGCCCTCGCGCCCGCCACCGGGCAGGTCCCACAAATTCGGCCAAGGGATGTCCGGCTTGTCATCGCGCTGATAGGTGAGCAGCGTGCCGTTGCACAGAAGGGCGACCTTCGCGCCGGAGAAAGGAGGGTGCGTGGACATGAGTGCGCCTCGATAAAGTCAGTGCCGAATAACCTAGCACTTCCCGGCTAAAGCCAGTCCCACTAAAAGCATCGCGTCGATCCAGCCCGGTCTACTCCATTTAAACTGGCACGCCGCAACCATCCCTGTGGGACCGGCTTCAGCCGGGAAGGCGTAGGTGGTCACACCGCAAGATTCATGGTGTTCACACCGACCTCTTCCCGGCTGAAGCCGGTCCCACTAACAGCATCGCGTCCATCACTAGGACTAACAGTTGCCCAATTGAACTGACCCACCGCAGCCCATCTTGTAGGACCGGCTTCAGCCGGGAAGGCGTCAGTTGTCACACCGCAAGATTCATGGTGTTCACACCGACCTCTTCCCGGCTGAAGCCAGTCCTACTAAAAGCGTTGCGTGCATTCAGCAGGACTCACATTTGCCCGAATTGAACTGACCCACCGCAGCCCACCTTGTGGGACCGGCTTTAGCCGGGAAGGCGTCAGTTGTCACACCGCAAGATTCATGGTGTTCACACCGACCTCTTCCCGGCTAAAGCCGGTCCCACTAACAGCATCGCGTCGATCCGGTGGGACTAACTGTTGCCCGAATTGAACTGACCCACCGCAGCCAACCCAATGGGACTAATGTTGCCCAATTGAACTGACCCACCGCAGCCCACCTTGTGGGACCGGCATTAGCCGGGAAGGCGTCAGTTGTCACACCGCAAGATTCATGGTGTTCACACCGACCTCTTCCCGGCTGAAGCCAGTCCCACTAAAAGCATCGCGTCCATCCAGCAGAACCAACAGGCTTCCACTGAATGACGTCATCGCGTCGTCAGATCTGGGCAATCCCGCCATCCACGAACAGCTCGATACCGTTGATAAATGTGCTGTCATCGGAACCCAGAAACACGGCGACTTTGGCGATTTCTTCTGGCTCGCCGAGGCGTTTGATGGGCACCAGCGAGGCGAGGTGGTCGAGCAGGCCCTGGGTCTGTTCGGCCGGGACCAGGTCACCGAGGCCCGCCGTGCGCACAGGGCCGGGGCTGATGACGTTGACGCGGATGTTGCGCGGTTGCAGGTCCAGCAGCCACGACCGGGCGAAGTTGCGAACGGCCGCTTTGCTGGCGCTGTACACACTGAAATTCGCGGTGCCCTGTACCGACGTGGTCGAGCCGGTAAGGATGATCGAACTGCCGTCCTTGAGCAGCGGCAGGGCTTTCTGCACCGTGAACAGCGTGCCCCTGACGTTGATCCCGAAGATGCGATCGAAGTGCTCTTCGGTGATCGCGTCCAACGGCATCATGTCGCCGCCGCCGGCATTGGCGAAGAGAATGTCGAGGTGCCCGGCCTGGCTTTTGATCTGCGCGTAGATTCGGTCCAGGTCCTCGGCTTTGGCGATATCGCCCTGAATGCCAGTCGCCGCGCTGCCGATGGCAGCCACCGCCGCGTCCAGTTCTGCCTGGCGGCGACCGGTGATGAATACGCTGGCGCCTTGAGCCGCGAATGCTTTGGCGGAAGCCAGGCCAATGCCGCTGGTGGCGCCGGTGATCAGTGCGATTTTGCCTGCTAATTTGTCAGCCATTTCCTGTGCTCCGGTTCAGTAAGTGGGCCCGTTTGGGCCGGTGAAGCCACTGTAGGCGCACGGCATTTGATGAAAAATAGCGATTTACCACCTACATTGTGCATGTTCGTGCACAAAGCTCGGCGTGGTCGTACCTGCATCGGAGAGTCACCTTGGATCAATTGCTTGCCATCCGCTCGTTCGCCCGTGTCGTTGAAGCGGGCTCGTTTACCAAAGCGGCGGATTCTCTGGTCATGCCCACTACCACCGTCAGCAAGCTGGTCCGGGAGCTGGAGGCGTACCTGAACGTCCAGTTGCTGCAGCGCACCACACGCACGGTTGCTGTCACGGCCGAAGGCGCGGCGTACTACGAGCAAACGGCCCGGTTGCTCCGGGATCTGGAAGAAGTCGACGGCAGTTTTCGTGCGGCTCAGCTCAGCCCGCGTGGCCGTTTGAAGGTCGACATCGGCTCCTCGGTCGCCACCGAATTGATCATCCCGGCGCTCCCGCTGTTCTACGCCCGCTACCCCGATATCAAGATCGAAGTCAGCGTCACGGACCGGCCCATTGACCTGATCACCGATAACGTCGATTGCAGCATTCGAGGCGGCGAGCTGGGTGATATCTCGCTGGCCGCACGCTCCCTGGGTCACGCACGCTGGAGCACCTGCGCGTCGCCGACGTACCTGCAGCGCTTTGGCATACCCACTCACCCTCGCCAGCTGATGGACGAGTTTCCCGTCGTCAATTACCTGTCCGCGCGCACCGGGCGCATCCTCCCGGCGCGGTTCAGCAAGGGTGACGACCGGCTGGAAATCTCCGGCGGCGGGATATTCGACGTCAACGAAAGCAATGCGCACATGGCGGCTGGCCTGGCAGGGCTCGGCATCATCCACACGTTCCATTTCATTGTCGCCGAACACTTGCGCACGGGGGCGCTGGTGCCTGTGCTCGAAGACTGGCGACCGGCCGGCTACCCTCTGAATGTGGTGTACGCCCCCAACCGCTACCTTAACCATCGCGTCAGGGTGTTCATCGATTGGCTGGTAGAGCTGTTCGAGCAGATGAAGATCACGGCGGCGTTTGAATAGAACCCATACCACCCGGGAGACACCATGCACAGCCAGACGCTTAAAGACACCTACGCCGCTTACATCGCCTGTCTCAATCGCCAGGACTGGGAGGCTTTGGGGGATTTTGTGGGCGACGACGTGCGCTACAACGGGGAGCGCGTCGGTCTGGCGGGGTACCGGCAAATGCTTGAACGGGATTTTTGCGCCATTCCTGATCTGCACTTCGTCATCGCTCAACTGATCGCCGAGCCACCGCACATCGCCGCGCGGCTGACGTTCGATTGCACGCCGACGGGCGAGCTGTTCGAGGTGCCGGTGAACGGGAGGCGGGTGAAGTTTACGGAGAACGTGTTCTACACGTTTGAGGCGGGGCGCATCGTCGATGTAGCGTCGGTGATCGACAAGGCAGCGGTGGCGGCGCAGGTACTGAAGCCCTGAACCGCCGAAGGGTGTTGGAGCGCTGCTGATTCATCGGGAATCAGCAGCCTCCCGCCGCATCAGTGCAACGCGCCGGCGCGGTTTTTCGCCACGTCTTCTGCTTTGATCTCGCCGTTGCTCTGACCAAACCGTCGCAGCACGAAGGTGCTCACGGCGGCCAGTTCAGCATCGCTGTAGCTGCGGGCGAAGTCGGGCATGCGCTGGTCAACGCGTGCCGCCGTTGGCGTGTGACCTTCCAGCAGGGTCGCCATCAGGTTCCGGCCTTTCGGATCGTTGACGGTTTTCAGGCCAGCCAGCCCACCCGCCGGTGATTGCCGCCCGCTGCCGTCGAGCTGGTGGCAGGCCACGCAGGTGTCGTTGAACAGTTTTTGGCCAAGACCTTTTTGCAGCGCGCCGTCGTTGGCCGCCATGGATGGGCGAGCTATGCCTTCGCTGCGTGCTGGCGTGCTCTTGAGGTACACCGCGATGGCTTTCAGGTCGGCCGGCTCCAGGTAGCGCAGGCTGTGCTCGACCGCGTCTCCCATCGGCCCGCCCGCGCCGCCGAAACCGGCCGCGTAGCCCTTGGACAGGTAGCTGACGATGGCGTCTTCCGGCCATGCGCCGATGCCGTACGTGGCGTCGGAGCTGATGTTGTACGCCATCCAGTTGCCCAGCTCTGCGCCCGCCAGCGTGTTGCCGGAACTCATCGCCTGGAAGATGTTGCGCGGCGTGTGGCATTCGCCACAATGACCCGGGCCCTGCACCAGATACGCGCCACGATTCCATTCAGCAGATTGCTTGCTGTCCGGGACGAAGCGTTCGTTGCCGGCGAAAATCGCGTTCCAGAACATCATTCCCCAGCGCTGATTGAACGGGAACGAAATCTTGTTCTCCGGCGGCATCTGCTTCACCGGCTCGAGGCTGAACAGATACCCCTTGATCGCCAGGATGTCTTCGCGGGACATCAGCGTGTACGAGGTGTAAGGGAAGGCCGGGTAGTAATGCTTGCCGTCCTTGCCCACACCTTTCTGCAGAGCGTCGACAAACTCGTCGTCGGTCCAGTTACCGATGCCGGTCTCTTTGTCCGGGGTGATGTTGGGCGAATACAGGCTGCCGAATGGCAACTTGAATTCCAGCCCACCGGCGTACGGTTTGCCGCCCGGCACCACGTGGCAAGCCACGCAGTCAGCGGCGCGGGTCAGGTATTCGCCCTTGCTCATCGCCGGGGTGTCGCTTGCGTAAACGCTGCTGGCCAGGCAACCGGCCACGAGTCCGAGCGCAGTGTAGAAAACTTTCATGACGCGCTCCTCAAACAGTGAAATAGCCAAAACGGCTCAACGGCAAACGACGCTCGCGCACACCGGTCGCGGCGTACACAGCGTTGACCAGTGCGGCCGCAGCGGGCACTGCACCGGTCTCACCGACACCGCCAGGCGTTTCAACGCTGTCAACGATGTGCACCTCCACCGGTGGCGCGTCGCTCATGCGGATCTGCCGATACTCGTGGAAGTTGGTCTGCTGAACCTGGCCGTTCTCGACGAGGATTTCGTTGAACAGCGCGGCCGACAGTCCAAACAGCGTGCCGCCTTCCATCTGCGACGCCACGGACCTGGGGTTGTTGGCGAAGCCGCAGTCGATGACCGTGAGCAGCCGTTTGATGCGCAAGCCCTTGTCGCCTTGCTTCTCCAGCTCGACGATGGTCGCGACGAAACTGCCGAATACCGCGGTCACCGCCACGCCTCGACCGGAACCGGCCGGCAACGGCTTGTCCCACTCCACCAGTTGCGCGGCCTTGGTCAGCACTGCCTGGGCACGTGGTTGCGACTGCATCAGCGCCAGTCGGTACTTCACCGGGTCAGCCTTGGCGTTGTGCGCCAGTTCGTCGATGAAGCACTCGACGGCGTAGGTGCTGCGCAACGGTCCGACGCCACGCCACCACGAAACCGGGATCACCTCCGGGTCGTGACGGATGTAGCGCACCTGCAGATTGGGCAGGGTGTAAATCGGCTCCTTTGCCACCTCGACGGCATCGCCATCGACGCCGTCCGCCGGCAGTGCGCCGATGTAGGCCGCGACCACCGAGGCGCCGGCAATGCGATGCTCCCAGCCTACCGGACGCAGGTCCTTGTCCAGCGCCGCATTCAAGCGATCGACGTACTGCGGGCGATAACGGTCGTGGGTCATGTCTTCTTCGCGGCTCCAGATCAGCTTGATCGGGTAGCTCAACTGGCGCGCGATATCCACGGCCTGGAAGATGAAGTCGGACTCCAGACGACGGCCGAAACCACCGCCGATCAACTGGTTGTGGATCATTACCTTTTCCACCGGCATGCCGCAGACTTTGGCCGCGCCGGCTTGCGCCATGCCCGGCGCCTGGCAGCCGACCCAGAGCTCGCACGCGTCGGCGCGCACATGGGCGACGCAGGTCATCGGCTCCAGCGGTGAGTGGGACAGAAAGGGTTGTTCGTAGATGGCTTCAAAGCGGCTGGAGGCGCTTTTCAGCGCGCCTTCAATGTCACCGGATCGGTGCGCGAACACGCCGTCGCCGGCGCTGGCGTCGAACAGCGATTTGTCCAGTTGTGCCGAATTCAGGCCTGCATGCGGGCCCAGGTCCCAATCGATGTCCAGGGCTTTGAGCGCTTGCTGGCAGGACCAGAAATTGCTCGCCGTCACCGCCACCGCGTTGTCCAGGCGAACGACATCGCGCACGCCTGGCACCTTGCGCGCAGCGTCTTCATTCTTCAGGCCGCGCAGCTTGCCGCCCTGAACAGGGCAGGTGAGGGTCGAGGCGATCAGCATCCCCGGCACGTTCAGGTCGATGGTGAATTTCGCGGTGCCGTTGACTTTGCCAGGTGTGTCAAGGCGCTGCACCGGTTTGCCCAGCAACTTGAATTCGCTGACCGGCTTGAGCGCAATGTCGCTCGGCAGGGGCAGCGCCGCAGCGGCGTCCACCAGTTCGCCGTAACCGGCACTTTGACCGTTCGGACCGATCACCCGGCCATTCTCGGCATGGCATTGGCTCGGCGCGACTTTCCAGCGCATGGCCGCTGCCTGGATCAGCACGATGCGCGCACCGGCGCCGGCCTTGCGCAAAGGTTCCCAGCTGTAGCGGGTGGAGGTTGAACCGCCAGTGGCCTGAAAGCTCAGCAGCGGGTCGGTGTAGAGCGTCGCGTTGGGTGGCGCTTCGCTGATGGTGATCTGGCTCAGCGGCACTTCGAGCTCTTCGGCGACCATCATCGCGATGCCGGTCTGCACGCCCTGGCCCATCTCGATCTTCGGCGAAATCAGGGTGACGGCGCCGCTGTGGTCGATGCGCACGAATGCGCCGTAGCCTTGCTCGGCGTTGTCGCCCAGGCTGGCGCCCTTGACCGTATCGGCGGCGAAGCTGCGGGTGATCGTCGCCGGCAGGTAGGTGCCAATGACCAGCCCGCCCAGCAGGGCGCTACCTTTGAGCAGCCCGCGGCGCGAGAGCATCGCGGCAGGTGATTGTGATTCGGACATGATGACTTCCTTCAGGCCTGGCTGACGCTTTTGATGGCGGCGCGAATGCGGGTGTAAGTAGCGCAGCGGCAGAGGTTGCCCGACATGGCGTTGACGATCTGCTCGTCGTTGGCCTTGGGGTGTTCCTGCAACAGCGCGACGGCAGACATGATCTGCCCCGACTGGCAATAGCCGCACTGCACGACTTCATGCTCCAGCCAGGCTTTCTGCACCGCCTGACCCACAGGCTGCTCGCCGACCGCTTCGATGGTCGTGACCTTGCGGCCCGCCACCGCGCTGACCGGCAGTACGCAGGAGCGCACGGCCTGGCCGTCCAGGTGTACGGTGCACACGCCGCACTGGGCAATGCCGCAGCCGTACTTGGTGCCGGTCAGGCCCAGCACGTCACGCAGGGCCCACAACAATGGCATGTCGTCGGCGACATCCAGGTCGTGCTCCTGGCCGTTAATCATCAATTTCTGCATCGCAACCTCAGACGGTCATCACGGTTGACGCACGGCTTCACGAGCAGGCTCGTGAGGCGGCATCAAGGCTTCGGTTTGTTTTAAAAATAGCGCCGTGCCAGTGGCCAGCGCTTTATAGAGGTCTGCTCGGACATCGTGGGATCGGGACGAGTCAGCGGACGAATGGTAGTACGTTCATCATCGGAAATGTTTGGTAACGATGAAATATTTTATAAAGGCAGTTAACGGGCCTGTTAAAAGCTGCGTGACATTGCGACGCGCTCCAGGAAAGTGCAGGGCGGGTGAAGGCTGCACCGAGAGGGTGTGGGTCGACGACACTTCTTCAGCCTTCAATAACTGCTTATTAGCACAAACTGCAAAGATCCATTACCGGAAATGATCCAATCAACTTGGCCATCGATGTCGGTGATGGGCTTTATCGATTTTAAGTATTTATCATCTGCGCCGATGACGCACAGAATGGCCCCAGAAGCAAACGACAAGCGCTTTGCTCACTCACTACTTAATGAACTTCTGGAGAATCACCATGAAAGTATTAGCCTTCGCCGCCCTGTCCCTTGTCAGTGCATTTGCCGCAGCCAGCGAACTGCCAGCCACCCAACAACAGCCTCTGTCCCAGGTTGAACAGTACAACCGTCACAAAGGCATCGACGTTGCTAAAGTGGTCAGCATCAAAAACGCCCAAGACCCACAGAAAGTTGATGGTCCGGTGCAATCCACCATGGTTTATGTAGACCACGCTGGCGTGACCCACACCCTTGACTACACCATCATGGGCTACGGTCGTCAAAATGGTTGATCGCCAGTGCCCTGGCGGCTTCAACTACAAACGCTACAAAAGAAACGCTGCATT